>DYEN01000123.1 GCA_020725705.1 Anaerolinea sp. | reverse complement strand
TTGCTGACATACAGCGCGGTGAGCAGGCTCTGCATAATCAGCACGCCGATTGCGCTCTGCACCAGGTTGAAGCGCCCGCCGGTCAGCAGCGTCCCACCGATCACCCCGGCCAGGATCGCGTCCAGCTCTGCCCACTCCCCCGCCTTATGCGGATCGGCGGACTTTACCTCGCCCGCGACGATCAGCCCGGCGATGGCCGCGCACACCCCGGAGACAACGTACACAAACATCTTGATCAGGCGTGCGTTGATGCCGGCGTAGTAACTGGCGCGGTCGTTAACCCCGACGGATTCGATCATCAGGCCGATTGCCGTCCGCCGCACGAACAACGACACGGCGATCAGCACCGCGAACGAGAGATAGATTGGGAACGGCACCCCGAAGACAACGCCCCGCCCGACAAACGCCAGCGTCTCGTTGGTGAACGTCGGCGACTGGCCGGATGTGATCATTTGGGCGATGCCGCGACCCGAGATCATCAGGATGAGCGTGGCGATAATCGGCTGGATGCCAAAGAACGCCACCAGAAAACCGTTCCACAGCCCGCATAGCACGCCGACCCCAAGCGCGATCGCGATCACAAAGCCGGGGGTGTAGAGCAGGTTGTCGGCCCCGGCTTCGTGACGGTTGATGAGCACCACCGCCACCGCCGAGCAGATCGCCATCACCGCGCCCACCGACAGATCGATCCCTTTGGTGGCGATCACCAGCGTCATACCCACCGCGAGCAGGATGATCGGGGCGGCGCCGTCAAGAATATTGATCGTGCTGCCGATCAGGCGTCCGTTGACCATGCGGATCGTGAAGAAATTCGGCGAGATGATCCGGTTCACGATCAGTACCAGGATCAGCGCAACCAGCGTCCACACATTGCGGCTGTGGATCCGGGTTAAGCTTAGTCCCAGGCCGGACACGCGGTTTCGCAACGGAGTAATAAGCTGCTGACTCATAGCTACCTCTCGGCAATTGCTTGCATGATGCTCGCCTGGCTGATGTCTTCGCCTTCCAGCTCCATCGTCTTCTTGCGATCGCGCAAGACCACCACGCGATCGCTGTAATCGACCACCTCGGCCAGCTCGGACGAGATCACCAGCATTGCTTTGCCTTCCATCGCCAGGCGCTTAATAATGGTCACGATCTCGGCGTGCGCGCCGACATCGATCCCGCGTGTCGGCTCGTCCAGAATCAGAAAATCGGGGTTAGATACCAGCCAGCGGGCCAGGATCACCTTCTGCTGGTTGCCCCCCGAAAGCTCTTTAACGGGCTTCTCGCCGTCCGGCGTTACGATCTGCAGCGCCTCGATCATCTGCTGAGTCAGTTCGTCCTGCCGTTTGCGCGAGAGGTACTTGAACCAGCCCAGTTTGGCCTGGAGCGCCAGGATAATATTCTCGCGAACCGTCAGATCGCCCATGATGCCCTCGACCTTGCGATCTTCCGGGCACAGCCCGAACCCCAGGCGGATCGCCCGGCGCGGCGAACTGAGGTTCACCTTTCTGCCGTTAATATGGGCGCTGCCCCGGTCGCTCTTGGCGATGCCGAAGATGAGATGCGCCACCTCGGTGCGGCCGGACCCCAGCAGCCCCGCCAGGCCGACAATCTCGCCCTTGCGAATGTCCAGGTCGAACGGCTCTATCATGCCGCGGCGGCCAAAGTCGCGGATCTGCAAGTAGTCCTCGTACCCGGCGCCATTGCCGGCGCTGTGCTGCTTCCGCGTGCTCAGTTCTTCCGACAGGTGCTTGCCAAGCATCTCGGAGATCAGCTGCATACGAGGCAACTCTGCGGTCAGGTGCTCGCCGACTTTCTGCCCGTTGCGCAGCACGGTGATCCGGTCGGAAATCTCGTACACCTGATCGAGGAAGTGCGTGATCAGCAGGATGCCGATCCCACGCTCTTTGAGCGACCGGATGACGGAGAACAGGGTTTCGACCTCGTGCCGGTCCAAGCTGGATGTCGGCTCGTCGAGGATGAGCACCTTGGCCGAAAGATCGACGCCGCGCACGATAGCGACGATCTGCTGAATGGCGAGCGAATACGACGACAGATCGCGGCTGACATCGATATCGATGTTAAAGGTCTTCAGTAGCCGCCGCGCGATGCGGTTGGCGGCGCGCATATTGACAAACCCCAAGCGCATCGGCTGGCGGCCAAGCATGATGTTTTCGGCCACGGAAAGGGTGGGGATCAGATTGATCTCCTGGTAGACCGCGGTGATCCCCAGCTCCTGGGCGTGACGGGGACCGCGCGGATCGATCGGCTTGCCTTCGAGCAAGATGGTGCCGGCGTCTCGCCGGTGCACGCCGGTAAGCAGCTTGATCAGAGTGGATTTTCCGGCGCCGTTTTCGCCCAGCAGGGCGTGAACCTCTCCTGGATACAGCGTGAAATCCACATCGACCAGCGCCTGGGTCGCACCGAAATGCTTCGATAGTCCGCGCGTCTGGAGCAAAGGGTCCTGGGGTTGCGTTTGGTCGCTCATAGCAGCCTTACCTAAAACTTCTTCCGCTTTGTGGGGTGGTCGAGGTCAGGCCCCGATGTATAATGGGGGTAGGAACCAACTCGCCGTCGGCCAACTGCAGAGTTGGTTCCTCCCTGGGCCTCGCAGGGGGAAGATTCTCCTCCTGCGAGGCCGCCGTTTCACACATCCGCCCTACTTGCGATCCGCCTCATAGGCCGCGCGGCTGGTATACAGCTTGCCGCCCACCGGGATCCACTTGGGAAGCTCTTCGCCGTTGAGAGTTGCGACAACCGCGTCAAACGCGGGGCCACCCATATACGGGCTGAGTTCGACCGTGGCGTTGGTTTCGCCGGCATCCAGCGCGTCGAAGATGTCCGGGATAGCGTCCACCGAGACGATCAGGATGTCCTTGCCCGGAGCCAAACCGGCTTCCTTGATCGCCTCGATCGCGCCGATGGCCATATCGTCGTTGTGCGCCCACACCGCGCAGATGTTGGCCGGGTCTTCCGCGCTCAGGAAGCTCTGCATAACCTGCTTGCCCTCGGTGCGGACGAAGTTCCCCGTCTGCGAGCGAATGATCTGCATGCCGGGGAAGAGCGCGATGACTTCGCGGAAGCCGGTCGCGCGATCTTCAGCCGCCGCCGAACCCACCGTGCCGTACAGCTCAACGATGTTGCACTGGCCCGAGGTCGCCTGAACGAGCCACGCCGCCGCCAGACGGCCTTCGTGCACGAAGTCCGACGAGACACGGGTGACATACAGCGACGGATCGGCGTCAACGTTGCGGTCGACGATCACCACCGGGATGCCGGCGTCCTTGGCTTCCATGAGCACCTCGTCCCAGCCGGTGGTAACCACGGGAGCCAGGATGATCGCGTCCACATCGCCCTGCGCGATCCAGGCGTTGATCGCGGCGATCTGGTTTTCCTGTTCCTGCTGCGCGTCCGAGAACAGCAGGTTGATCCCGCGCGCGGCAGCCTCGGCCTGGACGGCGTTGGTGAACGCCGTGCGCCAGGCGCTCTCGGACCCGATCTGCGAGAAGCCGATGGTCAGCCCTTCGCCGCCATCCTGCGCCAGCACCACAGGCACCGACAGCGACAGAATGACCAAAACCAAGACGACATACTTTGTGTAGCGCATCTTTCACTCCTTGAATGGCTAAGGACTATCGTGAAGGCTGAAGAAGATGTGTGGCAGCGGTGAGTTTGAACCTCCTCTCTTGGAGAGCTAAAACGGATCGAGGAGATGTGTGAACGCTCACATACAGTAAAGCATGACTTTTTTCCCAAGTCAAGCATCTCGCATCCCGCAGGCGGAAAAAGACGTGATTCGACCGAGTGGGGAGAGCCGGGGCGCGGTCTGGGAGCGATCACAGAGCCGGCCCACGCTGTGTCGGTTTGCGCGGGCCGGCAGAGGGCGCGAAGGCGCTAGGATGAGCGGGGTGGGCAGGTGCTCTCGCGGAAGATCAGGCGCGGCACAATCACCTGCTGCTGAGGCAGCGCGTCGGGATCGTCCATCACCTGCATGAGGTACTCAAACCCGGTGACGCCCAACTGGATCAGGTTGCGCCGCACGGTGGTCAACGGCGGCGTGAAGTAGGCCGCCTCGGGGATGTCGTCGAAGCCCACCACCGACACGTCCTGCGGGACGGTCAGGCCGGCCTCGTGCAGCGCGCGGATCGCCCCCAGCGCCATGCTGTCATTCGCCGCGACCAGCGCCGTGAAGGTCCGCCCCTCGGCCAGCAGCCGCCTGGCCGCCTGATACCCACCCGACGCGGTCCAATTCGCCTGGACGAAAAGTGGCGGCGCCATGCGGTGCGTGTGCAGCGTGTCCAGGCAAGCCTGATGCCGGGTGTGTGCACTGAACCACTCCAGCGGGCCGCTGATCTCGGCGATCTGGGTGTGCCCAAGCTTCAGCAGGTGCTCGACGAGCTGCCGCGTACCGTAGACGTCGTCGATGACCACCGAGGGCACATCGGGCGACCGCTGCGAGTCGATCTGCACGACCGGCGTGTTGCCGCAAATCGCGCGCAGTTCGGCGAACGACATGCCCTGGACCGGGACAATGGTAATCAGACCGTCGACCGCCCAGGCTTTGACATTCTGCAGCGCCTCGATAAGCTGCTGCCGGGGTTCGGTGATGTTGATCAGGATTACGTCGAACCCGCTGGTCTTGGCAGCCAGTTCGACATTGAGCGCCACTTCGGCCCACCCCGGAAGCCAGATGCCATACAGGACAATGGCGATCATCTTCGAGGACTTTGAGGCCAGCTTGGTGGCGGCCTTGCTCGGCCGGTAGCCAAGCGCCTCGATGGCCGCCTGGACCCGCTGGCGTGTCTCTTTCGAGACATAGGGGTGATCGTTGATGACGCGCGAGACGGTCTGGTACGACACACCCGCCAGGCGCGCGACATCCAGCATTGTGGGACGCGGTGTCTTTGAGGCCAATCTGCTCTGTCAACTCTTTCCTGTACAAACCCACCCGGCACACACCTGCCGATTGACCGCTAGCCGCGGCGCCGTGGGGCGCCCCCGGCAGCTCAGAGCGGCTCACCGTTTCCGTCTGGCGTATTCCTCGGCGGCGGTATCCGGAAAGAAGATCCCGCCCTGCACCGGGATCCACTTCGGGACCGGCTCGCCGTTGAAATAGGCGGTGATCGCATCGAACGCGGGACCGGCCATATAGGGACTGAGTTCCACCGTAGCGTTGGCGTCCCCCTGCATCATCGCCAGAAATATATCAGGGATGGCATCGACCGAGACGATCAGGATATCGTCGCCCGGATCCAGGCCGGCTTCTTTGATCGCTTCGATAGCCCCGATTGCCATGTCATCGTTGTGCGACCACACGGCGCAAATCTGGGTCGGATCTTCCGTGTGGAGAATGCTCTCCATCACTTGCTTGCCAAACGGACGTCGAAAATCGGCGGTCTGCGAAACAATAATCTCCATTTTAGGAAACAGGCTGATCACTTCGTTAAAACCAATTTGACGGTCGCGCGCGGCGCTGGAGCCGACCGTGCCTTGCAGTTCAACGATCTTGCATTCTCCGGACGTCGCCTGGGCGAGCCACGCCGCCGCCAGACGGCCCTCAAACACAAAGTCCGACGACACGCGCGCCAGATACAGCGATTCATCGGCTGTGACGTTGCGGTCAATGATCACGATCGGGATGCCAGCCGCCTGCACTTCGCGCAAGATCGGTGTCCAGCCGGTCTCAATGACCGGCGCGAGCATGATCGCGTCGACGCCCTGTTCGATGAACGAGCGCAGGGCCGCGATCTGGTTTTCCTGGCTGTTGTCCGCATTGGAGTAGATCAGGTTGATACCGCGTCGCTCGGCCTCGGCCAGGGTGATTTCGGTGAAGGCAGTGCGCCAGTCGCTCTCCGAACCGACCTGCGAAAACCCGATCGTCAGCCCCTTGCCCGGATCGTCCTGTGCCTGCGCCGCGCTCAGAACACCGAACAACAGCACCAGTAAAGGAACCGGAACAAGCCACCATCTGGAACACCACCGCCTGCGACCAACCAGCGACATTGCCTCATGCCTCCTCCAAAACATCACTTTGTGCCCGGCCCCCGGCCAGGGGTGCAAATCATTTTCGAAAACCCGGCAGCACAAACAGCCGCCGAATACTAGACAAAGCCTGGGCGCTCAGGCGCCGCGAATCCTGGGTGCAGTTCGGCGGCTCACTGCGCGGCTCTGCCCTGGCCCGGCTGGCTGCGGATGCTCCGACGCGCACAGCGCACTCGCAACGGCGGCTACGAAGTGAGTGGATCCGGGAAAGAGAATGCGCCGGGCCGCAAACCTAATCACCGGGCGGCCAGCGGTTACGCCGCGATCAAGCAGTGCCCGGCCGGTCGGCTACGCGGGGGATGTATGCGAAAAGCGCGGACCACCCGGCGGCCCGCAGGCCAGCGCGTGACCCAAACCCGCCCGACCGGTCCCCTCGCTGCACCCGACACCCTCGCCCAGCCCACGCCGCCTACAGTATAGATCGCCCGTCGGCAGACGCAAAGGGACCGCACCGCGGCACGTACTCGCCCCTGGAGCGGGCCGGCCAACAGCTTGACTCCACAAACGTTTTCTAATATCATGAAACCAAAGCAAACGTTTTCTACTAGGGTTGCAGGAATGAAGACATCCATGCCTGTGACACTTGAGGCCATCGCCAAAGCAGCCGGCTTTTCGGTCTCCACCGTCTCACGCGCTCTGACCAATCCGGATTATCCGGTCAACCCCGCGACCCGCCAGCGCATCCAGGAAGTCGCCCGCGCAATGGGCTACAAGCCCAACCTAGCGGCGCGCAGCCTGCGCACGGACCAGACCAACACCATCGGCATCATCGCCGACGACATCCTCAGCCCGTTCGTCCCGCCGATCATTCGCGGCATCCAGGACTATCTCAAGCAATACGACTACCTGAGCCTGATCGTGAACTCGGACTGGGACCCGGACATCGAGCAGGACGCCATCAACGCGCTCATCAGCCGCCCCGTAGACGGGATCATCTTCGTTGAGTCCTCACATCTGGCGCGCAACGAAAGCCTGCAGCAGTCTGGCAAGCCCTATATCTTCGCACACCGCCTCTTCGGCTCCACCATCCAGAACTCAGTGGTACCCGACGATCATTATGGGGCAACACTGGCCGTCCGGCATTTGGTCAGCCTGGGGCACCGGCGCATCGCCATCATCAACGGGCGCGAGGGGTGGCATTCGGCTGAGCGGCGCTACGAGGGCTATCAGGCGGAGCTGAAAGCACAGGGCATCGAGTTCGATCCCGCGCTGGTGCAGTGGGGAGACTGGGAATATGAGGGCGGCTACAACGCGGCGCGCGCCTTGCTGGACATCTCTCCCCGGCCAACAGCGATCTTCGCCGCCAACGATCTGATGGCGCTGGGCACCGTCTGCGCCATTCAGGATGCCGGGCTGCGCGTCCCGCAAGATATCGCGGTGGTGGGCTACGACAACCGCGAGTTTACGCGCATTGTGCGCCCCAAGATCACCACCGTCAGTATGCCGGTGTACGAAATGGGCCGGACTGCCGCCGAACTTCTGCTCAAACAGATCGCCGAGGGCCGGCAGGCGCTGGATGAAATCAAGATCAAAGGTCAGCTTTTCATCCGGGAAACCTGCGGCGCCGACCCCTCGCAGCAGACGCCGGAAGGGGTGGATATGGCAACCGTGACGCGGCGCGTCTTGCTGCGCAAAGACCCGGACCGTTAAGCCTTACCATCGTCTCCGCCGGACCAGAGCAGGTCTCCGACGGGAACACGCGCAAGACAGCATTGGCCTATGGAGAGGCCTGTGGGGACCGGCAACAGTCAGAAAGGAGGCGCCCCGCTTACGACCAGCAGGCGAGCGCAGACTGATCGTACTGGCTGCGATCCGGCAAGGAGGGATTCCCCCTGGTCAGATGCTTAGACGCTGAGCGCTATGCTTATCCGGCCCTACCAACTACTGGTTCTGCAAAATAACGATAAGGAGAGGAAAAATGCCAGCATCCCGCAAGTTCACGCGCCGCGAGTTTATTCAGAAGGCGGGAGCGGCCGCCGCCGGCGCCGCCCTCGCCGCGAACGCCCCCGGAGCAGTCTCTGCCGCCACGTCCTCGAAACCGTTCGGAGTTCCCTACATTCGCCGCCAGCGCCGCTGCCGCATCGCCGTTGGTGGCTGGGCCGAGCAGAACATGCGCGACCTGCTGGAGCGGACCGAATTCACCAAGCAGACGGGGATCGACGTCGAGATCGTCCTGCGCACCGACACCAAAGAGACCGAGATCACCAAGATCGTCGGCGCGGTCCAGGCCGGCACCAGCCCCTACGATGTGATCGACTTTGAGGACGAACTGACGACCACGCTCTCTCAGGCTGGCTACATGCTTGGCCTTGACGACATCCTGCCGCCCGATCTGTGGGACGACTTCTCGCCGGAGATGGTGGAGTACAGCAAAGTCTGGAGCACCTACAACGGCGAGACGTTCCGCGTCATCCACAACTGGGAGATGCCGATCTGGTGGTACCGCAAGGACTGGTTTGACGAGCGAGGCGTCCCCGTCCCCACGACCTGGGAAGAGGTCGCCCAGATGGGCGCTATCTTCACCGACAAAGAACGGGGCGTGTGGGCCACCGAGGACGGCCTGATCAAGGGCGCTTTCCTCAACGTCTATCTCGCCTGGATCACGCTACAGGCGGGCGGCAACCCGTTCGATGTAGGCGAGCCATACCGGATGGCTCTGGAATACATCTACGATCTGATGCACACCTACGACACGCTCAATCCCGCGTCGCTGCAAAAGGACTACAACCAGCAGAACGCCGATTACGTCGCCGACAAGGTGGCCTTCATGCGTCAGTGGCCGTTCTTCGGTGACTTTGCCCGCAGCGAGGATAACGCCGAATGGTTCCACGAGGACAAGGTGGCGATCGGCCTGCCGCCGGTTGGGCCGGGCGGACCTGCCGGTTCCACCTACCCCGCCGCCTGGGGCTTCGGCATCATCAAGACCTCGCCCAACCTGGAAGAGGCCAAAGAGCTGCTCAGCTTCCTGGTCTCGACTGAGGTGGCGGTCGAAGCCATGAAGGTCGGCTTCTGGTTCCTCAACGCCCGCAAATCCGTGCTGGCCGCGGCGCCGCAGGATAACTGGCTGGTGCAGCAGTTGAAGATGTACACCGATGCCGGCATCATCGGCGTTCGCCCGTTCCATCCACGGTTTGTCGAGGCCCTGACGATTCTGGAAGACAACGCTTCGGCGTACCTCACCAATCAGATGAGCCTGGACGCCACGCTGGAGCAGACCAGGGCGCAGCTCGACGAGCTTGAGTAGCGCGCCGGTGCTCACCTTCCGCCTGGATGGGGCATGTGCCCCGTCCAGGCGAGGCGAATCGGCGCCGTTGCAGGCTGCACACCCCTGGAGTGAGAGATGCAGACCTGAAATGCCAGAGGATGCCCAACGCGATGATAACTTCATCCGCACGTACAATCGCCATCGCAGGGCGCAGGTTCGCCGTCCGAATGCCATCCAGGGCGACTCGCCGACGCTATGCCTTGTTTGTGCTGCTGGTTTCGCCTGCGCTGTTGCTGCGCTTTGGCACCGCGGTCTATCCGATCGTCCAAACGGTCCTGTACAGCTTCCGGAATTTCAGCCTGCTGCGGGGCACCGATGAATTCATTGGGCTGAAGAATTACGCCGATCTGACGACTAACTACGGCGTGCGCGGCGCCCTGACGTTCACCGTGATGTATGTCGTGGCGTCGACTATCCTCGGCCTGATCGTCGGCCTGATGATCGCCCAACTGCTGAACGCCAACTTCAAAGGGCGCACCTTCGCCCGCACGATCAACCTGATCCCCTGGGCGATCCCGACCATTGTGGCAGGCTATGCCTTTCGCTGGCTGCTCGACGACCAGTTCGGTCTGCTGCCCTACTGGTACCAGCAGATCACAGGCAATTCGATGATCGTATTTATCGATCCGGGCGATGCCCGCCTGGCGGTGATCCTGGTTCACGTCTGGAAAGATGCCCCCTTCATGGCGGTCGTATTCCTGGCCGGGATGCAGGGCATCCCGCTCGACCTCTACGAGGCGGCCAAAGTGGACGGCGCGAATGCCTGGCAGCGCTTCTGGAAGATCACCATGCCGTTGGTTGCCCCTCTGGTGATCACGATGGGGCTGTTCCGCACCGTCTGGTCGCTGGCGAGCTTCGACCTGGTCTACGGCCTGACTTCGGGCGGGCCGGGCGTGGCGACCTCGGTGCTGGCGTTGCAGATCTTCCGCGAAGGGATATTGTTCTTCAAGTTCGGCTTTGCATCGGCGATCAGCACGGTGCTGCTGCTGCTCGTCGCAGTGATCGGCCTGATTGGGCTGTGGCTTTACCGGAAGTTCGAGGTCGCCTATTAGCGCCGCCGGCCAGGCACAAAAAGATGTGGAGAAGCTCGGATGGTCGCTCTACAAACACGCCAGCACAGGCGCCGTGCAACAAACTGGAACTCGATAGGCACCTATGCCGCGTTCGTGGTCTTTTGCCTGGTGGTGCTGGTCCCCATCCTCTGGATGGTGCGCTCGGCGTTCTCCGTTCAGTCGGACCTGACGCGCACGCCGCTGGTGTACCTTCCGAGGCCGACGCTCCAGAACTTCAGGATGCTCATCGACCAGGTGCCCTTTCTCGAATACACGCGCAATTCGATCGTCTTCGCGCTGGCAACGACGATCGTCACGCTCGTGGTGAGCTATCTGGCGGCGTATGCTTTTGCGCGGCTGCGCATCCGCGGCAGCGGGATCCTCTTGTGGGCGTTTTTACTCTCGATGGCGTTGCCGGATGTCGGTACAATCGTGCCATTGTACCGGATTCTCTCCCGCTTTAATCTGTTGGATACGATTACCGGCCTGACTATTGTGCTCAGCAGCACGCTGACCCCGTTCACCGTGTGGGTGCTGGTCTCCTTTATCAAGCAGGTGCCCTACGAGATCGAAGAAGCCGCCATCATCGACGGCGCGTCGCTGCCAACCGTTTTGTGGCGCATCGTGCTCCCGCTGACCACGCCCGGCCTGGTGACCATGGGAGTTATCAATTTCATCAACGCCTGGAATAATCTCTTGTACCCGCTGTCTTTTTCGGTCACGCCCGCCTCGAAGACGCTGAGCGTCTCCATCACCGAGGTGTTCGCCGGCTATTCGCCGTGGGGCCGGCCGTGGGAGCTGATCATGGCGGTTGGCGTGACGATGGTTATCCCGATCACGCTGCTGATCCTGGTCTCTCAGAAGGCGATTGTGCGTGGTCTGACCGGCGGCGCGGTGAAATAGTGGCTGCCGGCCAGAGCACCCTGAACAGGCGGCGCTGGCGACCGCACGGCGTGTGCTTATCTTGCACTTGACTGGAGTCGGATCATGCTACCCTTTGCGCTGAAGACCCCTGAAGCTCATGTGCCTTATGCTCGCTGGCACCAGCTTCCTCTGGAAGCGGTGCGCCTGACCGGTGGTTTCTGGGCGTCTCGGCAGGACATCAACCGACGGGTCACGCTGCCCCATGGCTACCGGATGTTGGAACAAACAGGCACCCTGGATAACTTCCGGGTGGCTGCCGGGCTAAAGCAGGGTTCGTATCGCGGCAAGATGGTCTTCCTGGATTCCGATGTCTACAAATGGCTCGAGGCCGTGGCCTACGAGCTTCAGGCCAATCCAGACCCGGCGCTCCGGCAGCAGGCGGACGAGGTGATCGAGCTTGTCGCCGCCGCGCAGCAGAGCGACGGCTACCTCAACACCTACTACCAGCTTGTCGAGCCGGGCGCGCGCTGGAGCGACCTCGATTTTGGGCACGAGTTATATTGCGCGGGCCACTTGTTCGAAGCAGCGGCAGCCTACACCCGCGCCACCGGCACGACGCGGCTGCTGGAGGTGGCAACCCGGTTTGCGGACCTGATCGACGCGACCTTTGGGCCAGGCAAGCTGCAGGGGACATGCGGGCATCCGGAAATTGAACTGGCACTGATCAAGCTGTACCGCGTCACCGGCAAGCGCGCCTATCTCGACCTCGCCAAGTACTTCATCGATCAGCGGGGCAAGGGAGTCATGCGCGGACTGGGATGGCTGAAGGCCGAATATCACCAGGATCGCGTGCCGGTGCGCGAGCAGACCGTGGTCGAGGGGCACGCGGTGCGCGCCATGTACCTGAACACCGGCGTAGCCGATCTCTATCTGGAGACCGGCGAAGCGGCGCTGAGGACGGCGCTGGAACACCAGTGGCGCGACATGACGAGCGGCAAGGTTTTCCTGACCGGCGGGTTGGGGTCGCGCTACGAGGGCGAGGCGTTCGGCGACCCGTACGAGCTACCGGCCGACCAGTGCTATTGCGAAACCTGCGCTGCGATCGGCAGCGTGCTGTGGAACTGGCGGATGGTGCTGATGACCGGCGAGGCGCGCTTTGCCGATCTCATGGAGCGCACGCTTTACAACGGTGTACTGAGCGGTATCGCGCTTGCCGGAGACAGCTTCTTCTATATCAACCCGCTGCTCAGCCGGGGCGGTTACGCGCGCCGGCCATGGTATGATGTCGCCTGCTGCCCGCCGAACCTGATGCGCCTGTTCGCCTCGCTGCCGCAGTATTTCGTCTCGCACGACAACCACGGTTTGCAAGTCCACCTGTACGGCACGGGGACGGTGCGCCTGACGCTGGACTCCGGCCAACCGGTTGCCCTTTCCATGCAAACCGACTATCCGTGGACGGACACGGTGGCGCTCACCATCGAGGAATCCGGTCCCGCACCGTGGCAACTCAAGCTGCGCCGGCCCGGCTGGTGCCAGGACGCCTCAATCGCCGTCAACGGGCAGCGGATCGAGAATCCGGTAATCGAAGCGGGTTACATCACGCTGGCGCGGGCATGGCAGCCGGGCGACGTAGTGACGCTGCACCTGCCGATGGAGCCGGTGCTCGTCGAGGCGCACCCGCGTGTCGATGCCGTGCGCGACAGCGTCGCCATCCAGCGCGGGCCGGTTATTTACTGCGTCGAGGCCGCCGATCACCCCGGCGTCAACGTGCTCGATCTCCGGCTGGATATCGATGCGCCGCTGCACGCCGCCTGGCGCGACGGCGCGCTTGCCGAGCGCATGATGGTCATCGAGGCGCCTGGCTTTGCTGTGAACCCAGACGAGTGGGACGGGGAGTTGTATCGACGCGCAACCCGGCGAGACAGTCTGCCGCTTCAGCCGGTGCCCATCACCGCGATCCCCTACTTCGCCTGGGGCAACCGCGGGGCGAACGCCATGCGCGTGTGGATTCCGCGAGTCGAAGCTGAGAGGGGATGAGCACCCCTCTCAGCTTAGGAACAACTTTCTTGTGACGCTCGACGCCGGTTGAGACCGGGCGCTACCCGTCTCCGGCGCCGGGATCGTACAGATTGCGAAAGTCGCCCGAGAGCAGCGACGCGCCAAACCAGGCCAGGCTCTGGTTGAAGTAATACTGCGCCGACCCGCCCCAATAGCCCCCATCCAGCGCGTTGCTGGCGTAGGCGTGCAGCATATCGCCGAGCCGAAGCTGCAAGTCGGTATTGCCCGACGCCAGCGCCGCCACGATCCACATCCCGGCCATGAGTTCGTTCTGATAGCCGACGATGGGGTTGCCGTCCATATCATACATCACGGCGAAGGCATTGGGATCCTCGATGCTACTCAGGAAACTCGCGCTGCGCCGGGACCACTCGCACGCGCGCGGCTCGCCAAACCACAGACAGTCCACGCCGATCCGCCACGGCACGCGGATTGCGTCGTAATACATCTCGTAGCGGCAGGCGTCGCGCGGGCGCCCCTCAGCGTCGCAGAACTCGAAGGCCGGCCTGCCGTCGGCCGTTGACCAGTCCGGCGCCAGCCCTAGGCGGTTGCCGTTCGGCACGCTGTAGAGCGAGCGATAGCCCTGGCGGATCAGCGGCAGCCAGCGCGTGCCGCCTTCGAACGCGTCGAAGATGCGAAACCAAGCCGGCGCGAAATACGACAGGTTGATGATCGCCTGACCGTTGCCACCCCAGGCATCGCCCGGCTTCAGATACGTGCCATCGTGCACTTCGTACCGGTAAATCGAGTCCAGCAGGGCCTGAGCGCGTTCCCCATACGGCCGTTCGGCGTGCTGTGTCCATTCACCCCGGTCGACACGCGCCTGCGCGAAGATCAGCGCCGCGGCGGTGTCCAGCTCGGCGTCGGTCGCAGAGCTGCGCCCCGTGATCTGGCCGGTGTTGTCCGCCCGCCAGTGGAACAGCCCGGTCCGCTCGTCGAGCAGCACCGCGTGCGCCGCGTCGTAGATGGTGTCGAAGGTGCTTTGGTCGTCCATCATCACGGCCATAAGCAGCCCGTAGCCCACCCCTTCGCTAACCGCCTGATAGCCCATGTTGGGGTCGAACACCAGCCCCAGGTTGTTGCCGCAGTTCGCCCCGCAGTAGATGTAATTCGCCTTATATCCTTCCCACGTGGCCTTGACCAGCGCGTGCCAGTCGATGGTCGTCCAGTCGACCAGCGCCTGGGTTTCCGGTGGCTCAGACGGCAGCGGCACATCCGTCCGCCCGATCTCGAAGAAAATCGCCCGCCCGAACAGGCTGGGGTTCTGCCACGAGCCGTTATTGGTGTCCGCCTTGGACCAGCTCAGCAGGACGTTGCGGTCGAGGACAGACGCGCCGTTCGCCTGGGCCTGGAAGCCGATCTCGGCGCCGTGCGCGGGGGTCAACCAGTCGCCCAGCGAGACGGCTGCCTCGAACCCCCAGCCGTCCTCAGTCGCAAAGACAAACGCCTGAACCGGTAGATCCCTGGCGCGCACGCCGGTGACGGTGATTGCAGTTGGGTCGGCATTGCCGATGTCCGCCGCGTTGATATTGACCTGGTGGATCCCGTCGG
>DYEN01000122.1 GCA_020725705.1 Anaerolinea sp. | reverse complement strand
GGTCGATCGCCATCGTCGGCGGCAGGTCGTCGAACGTTACGAGCGAGATATCCTCAGGCACGCGCAGACCGGCTTCTCTCAGCGCGTGCATTGCCCCGACCGCAATAAAGTTGTTGGCGGTGAACAACGCGGTCGGACGCGGCCTGTCCGCCAGCGCCTGCCGCGCCATCTGATACCCCCCATCGACCGAGAAAGCCCCATAGTGCACCAGGTCGTCCGGCGCCGGAAGCCCGGCTTCCAGCAGCGCCCGCCGCCACCCCGCGACCCGGTCGGTGGCGGTGGTCACCTCGTCCGGCCCGCTGAGCACGGCGATGCGCCGGTGCCCGAGTTCGATCAGGTGACGCACAAGCTGGTACGCGCCCAGCTCGGAATCGCAGCGGACAGTGTCGGCGGGCCGGCCGGGGATGGTGCGGTCGAGCAGCACCAGCGGGATGGTCTTATCCTGCAACAAGGCGATGGAATCCGGCGTGCTGCGCGCCGGGACCAGCAGCAGGCCGTCGATTTGCTTCTGGATCAGCACGCGGACGTATTCCTGCTCTTCCTCGCGGGATTCGTCTGTGTTGCAGAAGATAACGCTGAAGCCGTGTTCGCTGGCGGTGTCCTCAACGCCACGCGCAATCGTCGTGAAGAAGGGATTGGTGATGTCGGTGACGATCAGGGCGATGGTCTGCGTCTGTTTGAAGCGCAGGCTGCGGGCCAGGGCATTGGGGATGTAGCCCAGTTCGGCGATGGCCTGCTCGACGCGCTCGCGGGTATCCGGACTGATGTAGCCGGAGTTGTTGATCACGCGCGAGACGGTCATCTTGGAGACGCCCGCCCGCCTGGCAACATCCGCGATCGTGCTCATGAGACGCCCCTACCGTTCCGCAGGTCACGGCCCAATTATCAATATGTTACCGTTAACATAACGCTAAAATAGCACGAAGTGCGGGGGATGTCAAGCATCCGGCCGGGGCGGCAGGCATTCAGAGCGCTCAGCGCGAGAGAAAGTAGCCCGCCGCGAAGAGCAGCACCACGCCGATCACTCGCGAAGCGGTGATCGACTGCTGCGGCGTGCCAAACCACCCGTACTGGTCGATGATCAACGCCAGCACAAGCTGGGCTGCGATCAGCAGCGCGGTCGCGTTGGCGGCGCCGATGCGCGGCAGAGTCACGCTCAGGGAAATGAACAAAAGCAGCCCGAGAACCCCCACCATGAGAAACGGGCGGGGCAGGCTGCGCCACTCGCGGATTTCCTGCCCGCCGAGCACGATCAGCAGCGCGGCAGACGCGACCAGCCCGCCCAGGTGAATGATGAAGCTGCTGGCAACCGGGCCGAGGCGCTGGCTGATGGCACCGGAAATCGGCCCCTGCAAGCCCACGGCCACCCCGCCCAACAACCCGATCACCAGCACCGGAAGAAGCTGCGCCAGACCACCCATTGCTCGGCTCTCTCCCTGATAGGTTGAAGCATGCCCGCTTTGCCTGCGGAACCGGTCAAGTGTAATCGGAGCGTTGCAAAACGTCCAGACATACAGGTGTCGGAAAGTCCGGGGAAGCTCTCATTGACAATTTTGCTCATCTCCATTATAATTTCGCCCGATGAAACACCTGCAAACACCATTTCCCCCCTTCCTTCACCACTTTTGATCAAGCTTGTGGTTAATGAAGTCGAAGGCACGGCCAGCCCTTCAGCCTGTCCGCGCGCTTCCTGATGGGTATTGGGTGTTTTTCGAGAATTCGTTTCGTGGAATAGAAATTCCACTCATTCGCGATAGGAACATAACAACACACATGGCACAGAAACTGCGTATCATCCCCCTGGGCGGCCTGGGGGAAATCGGCAAGAACATGACCGTCTACGAATACGGCCGCAACATGATTGTCGTCGACTGCGGGGTGATGTTCCCCGAAAGCGACATGTACGGCATCGACCTGGTCCTGCCGGACTATAGCTACGTGGTGCAGAACCAGGATAAGCTGCGCGGCATCGTGCTGACACACGGACACATGGATCACATCGCGGCGCTGCCTTATCTGCTGCGCGAAGTCAAGGCACCGATCTACGGCACGCCGCTGACGCTGGGGCTGGTCGAGCGCCAGCTCCGCGAGAAGAACGTGTTTGACCGCGCGACGCTCACCACGCTCACCCAGGGCGAGGCGACCCACCTCGGCCCGTTCCAGATCACGCCCTTCGCCGTGGCGCACTCGATCCCGGACTCGGTCGGGCTGGTGATCGACACGCCGGTGGGCAAGATCGTCCACACCGGCGACTACAAGCTCGACGAGACGCCCGCCGGCGGGTACCGCACCGATCTAGAAACGCTGGAGCGGCTGACACGCGACGGCGTGCTGGCGATGTTCGGCGACAGCACCAACGCCGACCGCCCCGGCCGCACACCGACCGAGCGCGTCGTCGGCGAGACACTAGACCGCCTGCTGAGCCAGGCCGGTGATCAGCGCGTGATCATCGCGACGTTTTCCTCGCTGCTGGCCCGCCTGCAGGAGATCATGCACCTGGCGCACAAGCACGGTCGCCATGTAGCGCTCACCGGGCGTAGCCTGGTGGAGAACGTCAAGCTGGCCCGCGACCTGGGCTATCTGGACGTGCCCGAAGGCGTATTGGTCGACATCGAGGCACGCGTTCCGCCCTCGAAGATGCTTATTCTCTCGACCGGGTCCCAGGGCGAGCCGCGCTCGGCTCTTAACCAGATGGCGAACGATCAGCACCGCCAGCTCAAAATAGGGCGCGGCGACCTGATCATCATCTCCGGCGGCACAATCCCCGGCAATGAGGAAGTCGTCGGCCAGATGCTCAATAAGCTGTTCGAGCGCGGCGCAAACGTGATCTACGGGCCGATGGCCACGGTGCACGTTTCCGGCCACGGCAGCCGCGACGAGATGCGCGCCATGCTGGAAACGGTCAAGCCGCGCTATTTCATCCCGGCGCACGGCGAGGCGCGCCACCTGCACCTGCACGCGCAGCTTGCCGTCGAAGCAGGGATGCCCGCCGAACGGGTGTTTGTGCTGAAGAACGGCGCCCGGTGGGTGACCGACGGCGCAAACGCTTGGATGGACGAGCCGATCGCGGTCGACGAGGTGCTGGTGGATGGCCGGCTGATCGGGGAGATCGGCGAGATCGTCATGCGCGACCGGCGCCGCCTGTCGCAGGACGGCTTTATCGTTGCGCTGATCCCGATCAACGAGCACCGGCAGCTGGTGGGCGAGCCGCAGATCGTCAGCCGGGGGTTCATCTATCTCAACGGCGCCGATGATCTGCTCGCCTCGGCTCGCCAGGAGATCAAGCGGCAGTACCGGCGCGGATCGCACAACCTGCAACGCGCGCTGGAAGACCTGGTCTACCGCGAGACACAGCTTCGCCCGGTCGTCCTGCCGCAGTACATCCAGGTCTAGATATCAGCCCTGCCTGCACAGAACCATCGTTGACCGCGGGCTGCCGGATCGATCCGGCAGCCCGCAGCTCGTTCTCCGCGCCTTCGCCTCGGCTCAGGGCGCGGGCAGGAAGGGCGCCATCGCCGGGCAGGACGCCTGGATCGCCTGTTGCAGCGTGCGGTTGTTCCAGTCGCCGGACACCAGCGCGATGACGCCGTCCGGGGTGCGGCAGAAATCCGTCCCCACCGCCGAGGCGTAGAGCGCCAGCGCAAAGCTCAGACGTGGGGCCGCGAACGACGTCCCCGACACCTCGCCGTGCTCGCTGGCGTACTCGCCCGGCAGCATGATCTCGCCGTAATTCGAGATGCGCTTCTGCTGGCCGGGCCGCTCGCTTTCAGCGGTCAGCAGCGGCGTGTCCTGCTGCTTGTTCCATGGCCCCCCCGTGTCGTAGCCCATCCCCCGGCTGGCACTGACGCTGATCACCTGGCCCCAGGCGCCCGGCCAGAAGGGATAGTCTAGCCCGAAGTTCCCCGCCGCCGCCACCGCGATCACATCAGCGGTGCGTGCCGCCAGCAGGCTCTGCAGCGGGTCGAGATCGGTTTCCGTCTGCGCTTTTTGGGACATGGCCGGGAAGACCGTGCCGTTATAGAACACCACCGCGCGCTGGAAGAGGCTCCGGTAGCGGTTCAGGTTCTTGGCGTTGCGCGCGTCCAGCAGTTGCCCGCCAAACTCGGCCAGCGCCTGAAGATACTCGCAGGGGATGATTGCGAAGCTCATGTTGACCACGTACACATCGGCGGGGTGTTCGTCGAGCGCATCCTCGATCCGGGCAGCCACCTCGTCCGTGGTCGCGCCGTGAATATCGACCGGCACAAGCGTGATGAAGCCCTCGGCCCCGGCGTCGGCCACCAGCTCTTCCAGCTCGGCCAGGACCAGCTCGCCATGCGGCACCAGGATCGGGTTTGCCGCCACGCCGCGGATCGCGAACGCCTGCCCTTCCAGGCTCACCGCGCACGCCGCTTCCGGTTCGAAGCTCTCGCCGGCCAGGTCGGCGATGTCCGCGCTCGTGAAGTCGTCCACGACCAGGATCACCACCTGGTGCTCGCCCTGCGCGCGTGTGACGCCGCGCGGAACGGCGAACATGCCGAGAGCCAGCGCCGCCAGCAGCGCGATACGGATCCACCGGGCCAGGGTCGTGTTGGAGTGTATCATCGCAAATGTGCCCCTTCTCCGACTGTGTCAGCCGGCTATTCGACCGGATAGTCAGCGGACTGCATGTAGGCTTCCACTTCAGCGGCTTTCGCGTGCATTCCGCTCTCGCGGAACAGCGCGAGGGCGCTCGCAAAGCACGACCGCGCCTGGCTGTGATCGTCCAGACGATGGTAGTCTTCGCCCATGGACTGCAGCGCGTGGGCGCGCCAGATGCGGTTCGCGCCTGCCTGGGCGATCTCGAGCGCGCGCCGGTGGTGGGCCAGCGCGTCACGGTACTGGCCGAGCAGGTGCTCCGCCGAGCCGAGGTTGATCAGCGCGAAGAAATGTGTTTCGGCGTCTTCCATCTCCTCGGCCAGCGCGGCTTCCTGCGCAAACGCACTGCGCGCGCTCTCGTAATCACCCCGCGACTGGGCGTAGTAACCCTGATGTTCCAGCACAAAGGCGCGCAGGTAGCTGTCGTCCAGCTCCTGCGCGATCTGGTAGGCCGCGTCAAAATGGGCGGGCGCGTCGTCCGCCCCCTGGTCGGCGCGGACCTTGCCGACCGCACACAGCAGCAGAGCCTGGCGGTCGCGCCGGTTCAGGCGGCGCGCCAGCTCCAGCGCCCGCTGATAGGCATCGAGCGCACCGGGCAGATCGGCCCGGTCATAGGCGATGTTACCGCGCTTGCCGAGCAGAAAATGGCGCGTTTCGTCCTGAGCCGGCCCCAACTCCTCGGCAGCCCGGATCGCGGCATCGAGCAGATGCAAAAACGCCAGTGTGTGCCCGCGTGCAGTGAGGTATGGGCCGCACAGCGTCCGCATCATCTCAACCAGCGAGGCGCGGTCGCCGGTCTGGCCGGCGCGCTCCGCCGCCCCAAGCAGGTTCCCGATCTCGACGTCGAGCGCCTCGACTTCGGCCTCGTGCGTGCGGGCAAATGCCAAGCACACCGCGATCACGGGGGCGCGATCGCGCGCCCGGCGGGCGGCGATGGTCGCCGCGTAGCTGTAGGCGAGATCATGCACGCGGTACGACGCCGGGCGCCCGTCCGCCTCGGGCACGCGCTCGGCCAGGCCGCGCCGGTGCAGGATCGTCAGCGCGTCCGCGACCGCCGCCTGATCCCGGTCCATCAGGCGGGCCAGCAGGTCGACCGTCGCGCCGGGGGTGAACAGCAACCCAAACGCCAGAAAAACCTCGCGCACCGGCTCATCCAGCGCGTACAGGCTGGCGTTGAGCAGCTCGGTGACGCTGGTGCGGCCTTCTTCCGCAAACTCGCCGGGCATCGCCAGCGCGTGCGGCGCGGCAGCGATGCGCTGCAGCAGTTCCGCCGTGTCGATCTGATCCACCTTCAGCATTTTCCCGGCGACTTCCAGCGCGAAGGCATGATAGCCAAGCTGGCGGCACAGCTCGTCGGCTGTGCCATCCGCTTCGCCGCTGCGCCCGGCGTAGTAGGCCAGCGCGGCGCGCGCGTCGGCCGGTTCCAACCGCCCGATTTCAACGATCTGATCGAGCGCGTAGCGGTGCTGCGAGGTGACCAGCACGCTCATCTGGCGCGGCACGGCCTTAAGCACTTCGAACAGCGCGGAGCCGTCCCAGACATCATCCAACACCAGCAACGACGCGCCCGACTCGGCCAGCAGGCGGCGCAACACCTTGGGGCGCTCGGCGTCTGCGGCCCCGGCGACCGCCGGCTGACCGCCTAACGGGCGGGCCAGCGCCTCGCAAATGCTGCGCGCCTTTTCGCTGCCGGTGTGCAGCCACAGGACCGCGCCTCGCCCGTCGTCGATCCAGTCTGCCGCGACGGTCGCGGCCAGCGCCGACTTACCCATCCCGCTGAAGCCTTGCAGCAACACACGCCCGCCGTCGTCCAGCAGGGCGCGCACCCGCTCGACCGCGGCCCGGCGCCCGATCAGCTTGCGGGGCAGGTTCGGCACATCGTCGCTCGATTCGGCCAGCACCGCGCTTGCCGCGCCGGGCCGCCGCGCCAGGCGATCTTGCAGCCAGATGGCGATCGACTTGCGAACCTGCTCGCACAGCTCGTCGGCTGTCTTGAACCACTTGGGCGTGATGCCGGCCAGCACGTCGCTCTGCGCTTCCAGGAAGGCGGTCAGGCGCGGGTCGCGGCGCGCGGAGTCTACATCCTTGACGTAGATGTGCCGGTCAATCGCCCACTCTGTTGCGCGCTCGAACTCGTCGATCGTCCACTCGCCGTATTCGTTCCAGAACAGGCCGATGTACAGCGCGGACTGCTTAAGGGCGTCCAGGTATACCTCGCGGATCGAGCGGTCGGCGGCGGGCGCGTCCGTCTCGAAAACCCACGGGCGCAGCGTCACCAGCTCGTTCCCAAGCGTCGGCAGCAGGCGGTGCAGCGCCTCGCGTTCCGGCGCCAGCTCCTGCATTTTCGAGCTGATAAAGACATGCAGATCGGTCGTCATCCCCCACGCGATCTTCCGGAAAGAACGGGCGGGGCCGTTTGCCGGGCCGCCCGCCGCATCGTTCAGGTTATCCCCATTATACCCAAACTTCTCTTCTTACCGGTGAAAGGTATTCTAAAAGCGCGGCTTACAGAACGGCTTTCCCGCC
>DYEN01000121.1 GCA_020725705.1 Anaerolinea sp. | reverse complement strand
AAGTTCAGCACCTACGCCACCTGGTGGATTCGCCAGGCGATCAGCCGCGCCATCGCCGATCAGGCACGCACCATCCGCATCCCCGTGCTCATGGTCGAGACGATCAACCGCCTGATGCGCGTCCAGCGTGATCTGATCCAGGAGCTTGGCTCCGAGCCGACCGCCGAACAGATCGCGCTGGAGATGGACTTTCTGACGCCCGAAGAAGCCGCCGAGATTCGCGCCGTGTGGGATGCGGACGAAAAGCTCGACCCGGCGCTGGCGCGCAAGCTGCGCCGCGCCGCAAACAAGGTGCGCCGCATCCTGCGCATCTCGCAGGAACCGATGTCGCTCGACATGCCCGTCGGGCAGGAAGACTCAAGCCTGCTCGGCGACTTCATCGAGGACGATAAAATCCTCGGCCCGGTCGATGCTGCCGCACGCCAACTGCTCAAGGAGCAGATCCGGGGCGCGCTCTCGGTGCTCAACACGCGCGAGCGCGAGGTGCTCGAAATGCGCTTCGGCCTGACAGACGGCCAGGAGCACACGCTGGAAGAAGTCGGCAGGCACTTCGGCGTGACCCGCGAGCGCATCCGGCAGATCGAGGCGAAAGCTCTGCGCAAGCTGCGCCACCCGAACCGGAGCCACCCCCTGCGCGACTACCTGGAACTCTAAGCCAGGGATCGGACCCGGCATAGCGATATGCTGCCTGTCTCCCGACCGACCTTCTGCCCCGAATGTGGCGAGCGCCTGGTCCCGCGCACGGTCGGGGGGCGCGAACGGCTCACCTGCCCGCTGTGCGGCTATGTCCACTACGTCAACCCGATTCCCGGCGTGGGCGTGCTGATCGAAAAGGACGGCGGCGTCGTTCTGGTCAAGCGCGGCGGGCGGGTGAAGGCCGGGCACTGGGCGCTGGTCTCCGGCTATATCGAAGCGGACGAGAGCGTCGAAGAGGCGGCCATCCGCGAGTGCCTGGAAGAGACCGGGCTGCAGGTCGAGCTGGTCGATCTGCTCGGCATCTACTCGTTCCCCGAAGGCCCACCGACCAGCGGGATCATCGTCTTCTACCGGGCACGCGCGACGGGTGGCGCCCTGCACGCCGGTGATGACGCGATGGACGTGCGCGTGTTCCAGCCGGATGAGCTGCCCCCGATGCCCTTTCGCACTCACCGCCAGGCGGTGCAACGCTGGCTCACCCTACAATCCAAATCGGGCAGTCTGCCGCCTGCCCCCTCGACCGGTGAGGGATTCATCATCCGCGAGGCCGAACGCTCCGACGTCGACGCCGTCATCGATCTGCTGCATCTGGTCGAAGGCAACCAGGGGCTGACCGAAGCGGAGTGGCAGGCCGCGGCCCAGCGCTTCATCGAGCGGCAGACCATCGTCGTTTATGTGGCCGAAACCACCACGCCGCCCCGCCAGGTGATCGGGTTCGTCGCGCTGTCGCTGGTCCATACGCTGACCGGCGGGCGCGGCTGGATCGACGATATGGCCGTCGCCCTGGAATACCGGGGCGAGGGGATCGGCGCGGCACTGCTTGAGGCGGCTCTGCGCCACGCCAACCGCCTGTCGCTCTCGCATCTGTACGTCAACATCGAGCGCGGCAGCCCGGCGGCGCGAGCCTTTGCCCAGGCAGCGGGCTTGCAGGAAAGCTCGATCTCGTACCTGCGTATCCGCTGACCCGCTGCCCGCGCCAGAACAGGTTGGGCATGAACCGCTCGCATTTGCTCATTGCGTTGCTGCTCGCCGGTCTGCTCGTGCTGGCTGCCTGCCAGAAAGCCGGTCCCCCGCCGACGGCAACCCCCGACGCCGACCGCCTTGCGACCGCCGCCGCCTTGTTCGCCCAGCCCACCCGCGCGGCCCACGCCTCGCCCACACCCGAGCCGGCGCCCGATATCGAGCTGGCGATCAGCCGGACGCTGGCGCGGATGGAGCGGGCCGTCCTGGACGGCGATCGCGAGGGGTATCTGGCGAACGTCTGGTCCGGGGACACGACCTTTTATGTTGAGCAGTTCCGCTGGGCGCAGGATTGGGTCGAGCACCCGCTGTCTGCCTTCGACCTGTCGATCAGCGCGCTCGACGCGCCCGCAGGCGCTGCGGAGGCCCGCGCCCGTCTGACGATCACCTGGACGCAGCGCGATCTGGATTCGTCGGGGGGCGCGACGCTGTCCGTCGTCTTCTACCGCGATGGCGAGCGCTGGCTCTATGGCGGCGAGGACTGGCAGATGATCGAGCTGGACGGCATTCGCCTCTATTACTTTGCCAACTCGCTGACCGATAACCGCGCCGAGGCCGAGGCTCTGGCCGGGGATCTGCCGGACATCTACACCCGCCTGACGGCGCTGTTCGGCTTCAAGCCGGCTGAGATGCTGAAAGTCCGGCTGTACGAGAGCGCGGCCACGCTGCAAACCGTCACCCGCCTGTCGCAGGCGAGAATCACGACCTGGAACCGCCCCGGCGAGGCGATCAAGCTCACGCTGGGGCCGAGCAACACCGCGCCCCGCCCGCCGGACGTGGCGCGCGAGGTGGCGCGCTGGCTGCTCTATTGCCTGGATGCACAGGCGCAACGCAGCGGTGGCGAAGAAATGCTCGTTCCTTGGTGGCTGGTCGAGGGTTTCGCGGAATATGGCGCGGCGCAGTTTCGCCCGGTCAGCCAGCAGAACCGGATGATCGAGCGCATCGCCGCGCTGGCTGCCGCGCCACAATCTGCCGGGCAGCGCCTCTTTGCCTGGGACGAGCTAACCGACCGCGACACGTTCGCCGCCGCGCAACCCACGCTCAGTCCGGCGCAGGCATTCGAGCTGGCGCGCGACCAGAGCGCCACGCTGGTATACTTCATCGGCGAAAGCTTTGGCATCGAGGCGCGCCGCCAATGGCTGGAAGCCATATCAAACGGCCAATGGCTCGAGCAGGCGACCCGGGATCATCTCGGGCAGTCGTTCGAGATGCTGGATCAGGCCTGGCGCACGTGGCTGCGCGAGCAGAAATAAACCGCGAATCGGCTCCACTTTTCGCCGCCAAGATGTTACAATAGCCCGCAGCTTCCCGATCAATCACGCGACCTGCAGGGCATCATGACGACGCAGCGGCTGTATTATTCCGACCCCTACACCACCGCGTTTGACGCGCGGTGCATCGAGCACACCACCTTCAACGACGCCCCGGCCGTCGTCCTCGACCGCACCTACTTCTACCCCACCAGCGGCGGCCAGCCGCACGACACCGGCACGCTGAACGGCATCCCCGTGATCGACGTGGCCGTGCGCGAGGGCGACGGTGCGATCCTGCACATCGTGGAGCGCCCGCTCGCCGGCGAGCAGGTTCACGGCGAGATCGACTGGGCGCGGCGCTTCGACTATATGCAGCACCACACCGGCCAGCACATCCTCTCGCAGGCGTTCGTGCGCCTGGCCGAAGCCGAAACCATCGGCTTCCACATGAGTCCGGACAGCATCACCATCGACCTCGACACGCCCACCCTCGACGCGGCGCTGCTTGAACAGGTCGAGACGCTCGCCAACCAGATCGTGTTTGAAGACCGGCCGGTGCGTGCCTGGTTCCCGGACGAGAGCGAGCTGGCGACGCTGGTGCTGCGCAAAACGCCCGAGGTTGGCGGGCCGCTGCGCGTGGTCGAGGTGGCCGGGTTTGACCTGAACGCCTGCGGCGGGACGCACGTCGCGCGGACCGGGGCCGTCGGCCTGATCAAGATCGTGCGCACCGAGCGGCGCGGCGAGGCGCTGCGCGTCGAGTTTCGCTGCGGCGGGCGCGCCCTGGCAGATTATCGCGAAAAGAACGCGCTCATGAACCGGCTTGCCGCCGCCCTGACCACAGGGTATTGGGACGTCCCGGCGGCGCTGGAACGGCTGCGCGACGAAAACCAGTCACTCCGCCGCGAGCTGCGCGCCGCCCGGTCCGCCTTGCTGGAGCATCAGGCTCGCGAGTTGCGCGCCGCGACGCCGCACAACGGTGCCTTCGCGCTCGTAACCCAGGTACTCGACGACGATCCGCAGACCGCGCGCGAGCTGGCGCAGAAGCTGATCGCCTACCCGCAGACCATCGTCCTGTGCGGTGTGGCGGGCGAGAAAGCGCAGATCATCGCCGCGCGCTCGGACGATCTGCCGCACGACATGGTCGCCGCGCTCAAAGCCGGGCTGGCGGTGCTGGGCGTTGAGCGCGGGGGCGGGCGCCCGTCGTTCGCGCAGGGGGGCGGCGTCACCGCGACGCGCGAGGCGCTGGCAGCCGCCCTGGCGGCAGCGGCGGAATCCCTGAAGTCGGAACCGGACATTTCGCGCTGAAAAGGAACAGGCCGTGCAAGAACTCGCACCAGGTATCTTCGCAGAAACCGGCTTTCACCGCGTCAATGTCGGAGCCATTTTGACCGATGACGGATGGGTGCTGATCGACACGCCACCCTATCCTGAGGACGCACACCGCTGGCACGAAATGCTGATGGGCGTGGCCGAGGTGCCGATCCGCGCGATCGTGACCACCGACTGCCACCGCGATCACTTCATCGGCAATTTCTGGTTCGCTGCGCCTGTGATCGTAGCCCACGCCGAGACGATTAACCACCTGCGCAATCTGCCCGCCGCCTTTCTGGACAGCGCCGTCGAATCGCTCGCGCGGGACCCGGTCGAGCGCAGTCAGTTCGCCAGCGTGCGCGTGCGCCTGCCCACGGTCGGATTCACGCGCCGGATGCAGCTTCGCTATGGGCAGCGCGAGATCCCCCTGCTGGCGATGCCCGGCCCGACGGCGGGCAGCCTGTGGGTTCACCTGCCCCAACACGGCATTCTGTTCGCCGGCGACAGCATCATCACCGACCAGCACCTGTACATCTCGAACAGTTCGACCAAAGCCTGGCTGGAAAACCTGACCAACCTGCGGCGCTCGCGCTTCGCCGCCGACATCATCGTGCCGGGGCGCGGACCGCTGACCGACAAAAGCGCCACCGAGCCGATCTCCAACTACCTGCGGCTGGCCCGGCGCCGGGTGCACAGCCTCTATCATGCGGGCCGCCCCCGCGCAGATACCTCGACCCTGATCCCGGAACTGCTGCCGATGTTCCCCTATCAGGAGCATGAGGTCGAGCGGGTGCAGCGCCGCATCAAAGCGGGGTTAGATCGCATCTATGAGGAGTTTAAGCTCGATGACAAGCTCGGCGACACGAGCGCCCGTTGAGCGTCGTCGGAGCGATTTTTCAGGATTTTTTCAAACTACTGCGTGTCTCTGCATGGTACGATCGTGCTACAATGAAAAGCGATCGCTTATATCAGTGATGAGATGCCGGTCTGCCGGGAACGCTGAGCCGCCGGGGAAGATCCCATGCAAGCGACCATCCTCTTTGTTGAGGACAATAAGGATCTTCGCAAGAACGCCGCGCTGGTGCTCGAGTTGGAAGGTTATGAAGTTCAGGTCGCGCGGGATGGTCGCGAGGCGCTGGATCTGCCCGAAGGCGGGCTGGTCCCCGATCTGATCGTCAGCGACATCATGATGCCCCGCATGGACGGCTACCAGTTCTTCGAGGCCGTCCGCCAGATCCCCTCGCTCCGGGCCGTTCCCTTCATCTTCCTCACCGCGCGCGGCTCGCGGCGCGACATCTCGACCGGGCGCATGATGGGCGCCGATGACTACCTGGTCAAGCCGTTCGAGCCGGAAGATTTCCTCATTGCGGTCGAAAACAAGCTCAAACGCACCGCCGACATCCGCGCGCACGCCGCCGAAGGGCTGAACGACGCCCGCCGGATGCTGATCCAGATTCTCTCGCACGAACTGCGCACGCCGCTGACCTACGTCACCGGGGGCTTCGCGCTGCTGGCCGAAGAGCTTGAGATGCAGCAGGAACCCGGCCCCACCGACGACATCCGCGTCAGCCTGGAACTGATCCAAAGCGGCACGCTGCGCCTTAACCGGCTGGCCGAGCAGATGGTGCTCTACTCGCAGCTTATCAGCGGCTACATCGCCCAGCAGATCGGCGAGCTAAGCGACGAGCTGGAGCTGGAGTTCGTCGTCAGCGACGCGGTCTCTCTGCTTGGCAAATACGCGGAGACGCGCCAGGTCACCGTTGACATCCTCGCCACCGCGCCGGATGCTGTGACCATGGTCACCGGGACCAAAGACCTGCTGACGACGGCGTTCAGCGAGATCATCCGCAACGCGATTCAGTATTCACACGAGGGCGGCCAGGTCGAGATCGTTATCGAGCGGCAGGACGACCGGGCCGTCGTAGTCGTGGCCGACCGTGGCCTGGGGATCAGCAAAGCCGACCTGGAGAACATCTGGAACGTGATGATCCAGTCCGACCGCGATCGCAACGAGCAGCAGGGCATCGGCATGGGGCTGCCCATTGCGCGCGGGATCATCGAAGCGCACGGCGGGCAGATCGAGCTACACAGCGTCGAGGGCGAAGGCACGCAGGTGACGGTTCGTCTGCCGCTCGCCAACGCCGGGCGACAAGAGCAGCGATAAAGCAGCCCGGAACGCGAGCACCTGCCCTGAAATGCGTTGTGGGCGTTGCGGAAGCGCCGGTCCCGGCTGATCTCGTAAGGGTGCAACGTGCTGCGCCCGCTGCCCAACCACCCGGCATCGGACTCGGGCCGGGCAAGCCCGACCCTCTATACCCCCAGCGACGCCCCGCCGTCGATCAGGATCGTCTGGCCGCGAATCATGGCGGCGTCCGGAGAGCACAGAAACGCCACCACCCCTGCCACATCCTCGGACTCAAGCACGCGCCCGGCGGGCGTCCGCGCCAGGGCATAGGCGACGCGTTCCTCGAAATGCTCGCGCATCCCAGGAAAGTGCTGCAAGGCATCGGTGCGAACCATCCCCGCCGACACCGCGTTCACCACGATCCCCAGCGGCGCCAGCTCGACTGCCAGATAGCGCGTGACCGCTTCGAGCGCCGCCTTCGAGGCCCCCACCACGACGTAATCGGGCAGCACGCGGATGGCGCCAATGCTCGAGATGTTGACGATCGCCCCGCCGCCGCGCGCCTGCATCAGCGGAGCGGCACGCTGCGCCAGAAACAGCGCCGCACGCGCGTTGATGTTCAGCGTCCAGTCCCAGCCTTTGACCCGCTGTTCCAGCACCGGGCGGTTGTAGCCCGACGCGGCGTTGTGCACCAGGATGTCCGGCCCGCCGAGCGCGTGTGCCGCGCTATCGACCAGGCGCGTAATCGCGTCCGGGTCGCCCACATCCGCTTTGACCACCTCCACACGTCGTCCCAGCGCGGCGATTTCCGCCGCCGTCTGCTCGGCCGGCTCGCGGTTGCGGAAGTAATTGATCACCACATCCGCACCCTCGCGCGCCAGGCGCAGCGCGATCGCGCGGCCAATCCCGCGCCCGCTGCCCGTGATCAGCGCCACCTTACCGGCGAAACGCTCCGTCTGCATACTCGCTCCTCACCCTGTCTCGATCACCACTTCGTCCAGCGCCAGCCACTGCTCGCGGGTGTTCGGCGTCACGCCGAAGCGAACGCACCCCTGCGGCGTGACGATTGCGTACTGGTTGTCCATCCAGGCGATGAAGCCCAGCGGGCCTCGCGGGGCTGTGGGCGCCTCATGCACCGTCTCGCCGTCGACGCGAAAGCGCGCGCTGCCCACGTCCCAGTCCAGCTCGTAGGTGTGCGGATCGCCCAGGTCCACCGGCAGAACCGCGCCGGAGATACCCAGCGCGCGCTGCGCAACTGGCCATAGCCGCCGGTAGAGAGCCGGCACGCGCATCAACAGCGCGCCGAGCGGCGCCAGGGGCAGCAGCGCCATCCCCTGCGGGCGTGTAGCGTCCAGTATGGCGGCCTTCCAGCCATATCCGGGGACACCAAACTCCAGCGCGATGTTGTGCGGTGGCGCGCCGAAGAAGAACCAGATCGCGCGCGGCAGGCGCGGCAGCCCGCGCCCCAACGGGGCGAACGGCTCGTTCCAGAAGCCGAACCCGGCTGTGCCGATCAACTCGGCCTGAGGCGCGGATGCCCAGGCGCGCACGCGCAGGCACAGCGGCGGCTGCCAGGCAAAGCGCTCACCGCGCGTGCGCGCATAATCGGTGATCTGGGCGTCGCTGTACCGGTGTGCCCCGCCTGGCGGCAGGATGCAACGCAACACGCCGCCATCCTGCCGCACGATCCCGCTCCCGTACGTACGCGGATGCCAGACCGCCGCCAGTTGGGGACCGTCAAACGTATCGCGCAGCGCGGGCGCCGCCGGGAAGGCCGTCATGGTATGTGCGAGGATGCCGCGCGCAGGAACTCGCCCAGCGTGGCGCGGAACGCCTCAGGCTGCTCGCGGTGAATGGCGTGGCCGCAGTCAAAGACTGCCAGCCGCCCATGTGGAGTCCGGTCCACGAACTCGCGCCCCAGCGCCACCGGGTTGAGCGTGTCGTCCCGGCCAAGCATCAGCAGCAGCGGGCAGGCGATGCGGTCGGCCATGCCAAAGCTGACATCACCGCCGCTGTCGATGATCTGTTTCATGGCGGTTACCCAGCCGAGCACCATCCCGTCGATATGCTCCGGCCCGTGCAGGGCGCGTGTCCGCTCGTCCACCCAGGTCGCCGGGTAATTGCGCTGGACACGCGGGCGCAGGTCCGGCGTGAAATGCCCGACCGCGCCCCACACCGCCACCGAGCGCGCCAAGTCTGGTCGCAGAATCGGGACCAGCAGCGCGACCTCGCCGCCGTCGCTGTAGCCGACGATGTGCGCGCCGGATACGCCGAGCGCGTCGAGCCAGGCGGCGAGGTCTTCGGCGTCGCGCCGGTAGAAATCGCGAGGATAGTCGCGCGGCTTGGGTCCGGAACGCCCGTAGCCGCGCCGCGTCGGCGCCAGCACGCGGAAATCGCCCCGCAGCCACTCGATCTCCGGCGCCAGCGCTTCCCAGGTCTCAAGCCAGCCGTGGATCAGGACCAGCGGCGGGCGGTCTCCACCCGTATCGGCGTAGTCGATGGTCGCGCCATTTGCTGCGATTTGGGGCATGCGCACGAGTCCTACGGGCGACTCAACGCGGGAGATCGGCGGCCAGGTGGCGCGCCAGTTCCGCGCGGAGATCGAGAGCGGGATGGAATAGAATCGCGGGCATCCCAACGGCGCGCGCGCCCTCGACGTGTGACGGGATGTTGTCCACAAACAGCACATCCTGGGCGGGCATGCCCAGCGCCGTGAGCGCGATGCGGAAGGCGGTGGGGTCCGGCTTCATAACGCCCAGCCGAGCCGAAACCAGCACGTGGTCGAACAGGTCGGCGATCCCGAACGCTTCCAGCCGGTCCGTCAGGTCGAGCGTCGCGTTGCTGAGCAGCGCAATCCGCAGGCCGCCGGCGCGTAGCTCGCGGATCAGGTCGACCAGCGATTCGTCGAGCCGGTCGCCGCCGAAATACGCCTCGCGCAGGGCAGGTATATCGCCGGGCTTGAGGCGCAGCATCTCGGCCACGCCGTCCCAATAAGCCTGAGAGCTGATCCGCCCCAGTTGCGCCTGGATCCACAGATCGGTGCCGTGCAGCGCGTGCTCGACCGTGCCCGGCGGCAGGCCAAGCTGCGCGTCGAGCGCCGCCCGTGCGCCGTGATCATCGGTGCGCAACAGCACCCCGGCAAAGCCCAAAATGATTGCGCGTATCATCGGCACAGAATCCCACCGCTGGCTCAAGTTCGTGTACAATCATACCACAAGGGTTGAGACACGAGTGTAATCATGGCAAAGCAGCCGGCCAGCAAAAAGACACCATCCCCAGGGTTGCGCTTCTACCAGCGCTGGTGGATCCTCGCCAATGCGATGTCCGACGGCCTGCTATCTCATCTGTGGCAGGCCATCGTCCGCTTCTCGAAGCACGGCACGCGCGAGGCGGCGGCGCTGTCGTACTACGCCATCTTCTCTCTGTTCCCGCTGTTGCTGCTGGTGATTATTGTGATCGGGACGTTGCTTGGCCCGGCGGCGGCGCGCAACCAGATCGACGGCGTGCTGCGCCTGTTCCTGCCGGCCAACACCGCGAATTTCCTGCAGGAAAACATCGCCGAGGCACTCCAGCAGCGCGGCTCGTTCGGGCTGGTGGCTGCCATCTCGCTGACGTGGTCGTCGCTGGGGATGTTCTCCAGCCTGTCCTCGGCGTTGAGCCGTACCTTCCGCGACGAAAACCCGCGCAACACCTGGCACCAGCGCCTGATCGGCCTGATGATGATGATCGCGCTGGCGATCCTGCTCATCGCCTCGCTGGCCGCCACCGTGATCTTCGTCCTGCTCGATTTTCTGTTCTTCTACCAGCGCGGGTCGTGGATCTCGATGGGGGCGTTTATCATCCCCTTCAGCCTCAGCGTGGCGATCTTCGCGTTTCTGTATCGCTACGTCCCGCGCCAGCGCGTGCGGTGGGATGCGATCTGGGTCGCGGCGTTCATCGCCGGCGGGCTGTGGGAGATCGCCAAACGGGGCTTCACGTGGTATCTCGACAATCTGGCGTCGTACAACTTGGTCTATGGCTCGGTTGCCACGATGATCGTGCTGATGTTCTGGGCCTACTTGACCGGGATCATTATCCTGCTGGGCGCGGAGATCTGCGTCTCGCTGGACGACTGGATGACCCGCCGCGCCGTACAGGAACTGCGCGTCCCCTCGCCGGAATTCTTCGAAGAAGCCACCCCGTCCGGCTGAGCGACGCCGGAAAACAACAGGGCGCACGCCGCTCAGGGTGCGCCCTGTGTATTGCATCCGGTGTTGCGCCGCGCGCTGGCCGGGCTAGTCGCTGCGCCGTTCCAGCACGTACACCAGGCCGGCCTGCGCCGGGTCGTACGGCTCATCCGCGAAGGCGTTGTACCGCCCGCAGACCACCAACCCGGCCTGCTCGAACAACGTTTCCATCTCGCAGTGCGACGGCCACCACGTCTTGCGCCAGAATTCCTCGCGCGCGTGACCGGGGCCGAAGACCACCATCTGCACCTCGGCCATGCGGCGCCGCGCGTCGAAGCGATGGCGGTAGATCGCCGCGCCGCCGTTCCATTCGTCCCAGTGCTGCGCGCGGCCCGGCAGCTCCGGGCGCCAGTCGTCCGTCCCGAAGAGCAGGCGCCCGCCCGGCCGCAGCAGGCTCGCCACCCGGCTCAGCGCGGCCAGCGTTTCGTCACGCCCGGCGAACCAGGTGATCAGGTTGCCGCAGAACTGGGCCACGGCGTCAAACTCGCCGCGCAGCGGCAGATGCGCGACGTCCGCTTCCACCCAGTTGACCTTCAGACCACGCCGCCGCGCCTGGTAGCGCGCCAGCGCCAGCAGTTCATGAGACAGGTCCAGCCCGATGACGTTCAACCCGTACGAGGCCAGCTCGAGGCTGTGGCGGCCCCAGCCGCACGCCAGGTCGAGGACCCGGTCGCCCGGCCGCAGACGGAGCTGTGTAACGGCAAACTGGACTTCCGATTCCGTGTTGTGTGCCCATGCGCCTGGTACTTCACCCTGCAACATCCGGCGAACCCATTTGGCTGCCTGATGCCGAACCCAGGCCTGGTTGTCTATCGTGACGGCGTTCACGGCTAGACCCTTTCCCCAGGCGCGGCGGGCTTGCTGCGCTTTAGCCGTTCCGCTTCAGCTTGCCCGTGCGCTTGGTGTACCGCTCCGCACGCTGGAACAGGTAGATGCCCAGCGGGAGCATCACTACCCCCATCAGCAGTAGGGGCCAGACGTAGCTCATTAGAGACTGATCGGATGTGCCGGGCAGCAGCGCGGCGCGCATGCCGGCCAGCACATAGGTCGCCGGCGAGATCTTCGAGACCGTCTGAAGCCACTCCGGCAGCACACTCACCGGATAGTAGACCCCCGAAACCAGCAGGAAGAGCGCCTGCACGATGTTGGTCATCTGGGCGCCGCGCTCCGGATAGAGCAGCGGCAGGATGGACGCTACAACGCCGATCCCGACGAACGACAGGCTGCCCGCCAGCAAGATGATCACCGCACCGGGCAGATCGGCGTCGCTGAAGTCCAGATCGAAGAAGCTCGCGACCACCAGGCCGACCGTCGCGGTGAAGAGCAGGATATACACCACCGCGAACGCGGCCTGCCCGAAGATCTGGGTGTAGCGGCGGGTCGGCGCCATGAGCGTGTACTCGATCGTGCCTTCCCAGCGCTCCCAAGCGATCATCTCGCTGATGACGTTGAAGATGCCGGACAGAAAGTGCCAGACCAGCGTACCGATCAGTAGGTAGGTGATCAGGAAGTTCGTGTTGATCCCCGTCTGCCCGGTAATCACGCCGGCACCCGCGCCGATGAAGGTCACCGACAGCGCGTTGGCGATCGAGTAGGCCAGCCAGACGACTTCCCACCCCCAGTAGCGTTTCACGAGATTGAAGTTGCGCGCCACAAACGCGTAGGATTGGCGCGCCTCGATTTGCAGACCCTTGATCATCGTCATTCCCCCTCTCAGCCGGCCAGGATCTTCTCAGGCTGGTAGTCTTCGACGTCGTCTTTTTCCACCAGCTCTTTGCCGGTGAGTTCCATGAACACGTCCTCAAGCGTCGGCTCGTGGCCGTTGTGTTGGACGAGCTTCTTGAGGTTTTCCGGCGTGTCGAGCGCCACAATCTTCCCGTCGTCGAGGATCGCGATGCGGTCGCAGAGTGCATCGGCCTCGTTCATATCGTGCGTGGTGATCAGGATCGTCGCGTCGTGCACGTCGCGCAGTTCGTTCACGAACGACTGCACTTCCAGCTTGGAGCGCGGGTCGAGACCGGTAGTCGGCTCGTCCAGCAGCAGAAGCACCGGCTGCGTCAGGAATGCCCGCGCGATCGCCACCTTCTGCTGCATACCGCGGCTCATGTCTTCCATCGGCGCGGTGTAGCTGCTGTCCTTCAGCCCCAGGCGCTTGAGGATCTCGCGCGCCTTGCGATCCGCTTCCTTGCCGGAGACGCCGTACAGGCGCGCCCCGTAGAGCAGGTTCTCGCGCGGGCTGAGCTTCTTGAAGAAGGCTGCTTCCACCGACACGCGGTTGATCAGCCGCTTGACGTGCATCTCGTCCTTCACCACATCGAACCCGAAGACCCGGATGTGCCCGTCGTCCGGCACAAGCAAGGTCGAAAGCAGGCGGATCAGCGTCGATTTCCCGGAACCGTTCGGACCAAGCACGCCAAAAATCTCGCGCCGCTCAACGGTGAACGAAACGTTGTTGACCGCGGTCACCAGTTCCTTACCGCGCCGCGCCTTGAGCGCGTGCCCGTTGCCGTTCGCCGGTGCTTCGGTTCCGTTCTGCGTCCGCCCCAGCGGCAGTACCCGCCGCCACCACGGCTCGGACGCCACGTTGAAGCGCTTGTAGACCCCGTCAACTACCAGGGCCGGCTCGTCTGGAGCAATTCGCAGGTGCGTCGACGTCGTCCTCTTGCTCGTGCTTACCTGGTCAATCTTTGTTGACATTGCTGCAGTCCTCATACGGTTGCGTCTTCTCATGTTCTTCGGGTTGGCGGCTGAAAGAAAAAGCCGCGAGCTGGGTGCCCACGGCTTCGGGTGTGCAGACTCCGGATCGGAGAGTGCTGCAACAAAAACCGCGGGCGCTGCGCCCGCGGCTGGATTGATCAGGTCAGTGATCGCCTACCAGCGAACAGGCGCAATGCGACAAGGCACGGGCGCGAACATATCGGCGCCGCGACGTATACGAACAATGCTGACAAGTGTGATGTAGTTGTGCATTGCGCCTTCTACTCCTTTCACAGGCTAGAGGACAGTGTATCACGCCCTCGAAACGCTTGTCAAGAGGGGAAAAAGATCCTATTCACGAAACCGGTAGACGCGCTGCTATTACATACGTGACCGCCCCGCCCAGGCCACCGCTTAACTTTCTGCGTCCGGTGGCAGCGCGGCGGGCGACATGGCGGCGGGCAAACCGGCCAGCGGCGTCGCGGTGAGAACGGCGCGGCGGATTGCCTGGCTGGTGGCTTCCGCGGCGAAAGCCCCGATCGCGCTGATGTTGGCCCGCCCGGCTGTGCCCGTCGCCAGCGCGAAGATCGTGTCGCCATCGTGCAGCGTGTGCGAGGGGCGAATGGCGCGGGCCAGCCCGTCGTGGGCCATTTCGGCCATCTTGTTCGCTTCCTCTTTGGTGAGCCGCGCGGTGGTGGCCACCACCCCGATCACCGTGTTCGAGGTCACGCCTTCCGGTAGCGCAAGCGCCGACGCCGCACGCAGCAGGTTGAGCGCGCCAAAGAACTCCGCGCTGTCCTGCGTCTGGCGCATTCCCGCCAGGATCGTCCCGTCTTCGGCGATCACATCCCCGGCGGCGTTGACCACCATCAGCGCGCCGACCAGCAGCCCGTTTCCCAGATCGATTACCGCGCTGCCCAGGCCGGATTTGGTCGCCAGCAGCGGCCCCATCGCCATACCGATCCGCGCCCCGGCCCCCGCGCCGACACATCCCTCGGCGACCGGGTCGGCGCTGGCCGCCTGGCAGGCGCGGTAGCCGAATTCCGCGTCAGGGCGGATCGCGGCGTTGCCGACATCCAGATCGAAGATGATCGCGGCGGGCACGATCGGCACCTTTGCCACGCGCGTGTCATAGCCAACGCCCCGCTCTTCCAGCCAGCGCATCACACCGGCGGCGGCGTCCAGGCCGAAGGCGCTCCCGCCGGATAGAAGAACCGCATCCACGTGCTGCACCAGATGCATCGGGCGCAGCAGATCCGTTTCGCGCGTGCCGGGCGCACCCCCGCGCTGGTCTACCCCGCCGACCGTGTTCGGGGGGCAGAGCACCACCGTGCAGCCGGTCGGACCGTCGAGAGTGTGAGCGTGCCCGACCCGGATTCCCGGAATGGCCGTCAGTGTTGTATTGGTGTTGGTCATCGTCCCTTCTCTCTCTCGCCGGCAAACAACAAGCCGGACTTTTCGCACACTATCACAAACAATCCCTATAATCGTACCGGGTTCTTGGGAAAGTGTGGAAAGATGAGGGATAACGCGCTCATGCTGCTGGCGATCGACATCGGCAACACGAACATTGTGTTTGGCGTGCACAACGGGGAAACGTGGTCGCACCACTGGCGGGTGCAGACGGTCCGCAAACGCATGCCGGACGAATACGCCGTGCTGTTCCGCGACTTTCTCAGCGAAGCCGGGCTGACCCTGCGCGACATCGACCGGTCGGTGCTGAGCAGCGTGGTTCCCCCGCTCACACGTGGGATTGCCGAGATGGTCGCCAGCCGCACCGGGCACGCGCCGGTCGTGGTCAGCGCCGCGCTTGATCTCGGCATCCGGATCGTCACCGACCAGCCGGAGCGCGTCGGCAGCGACCTGATCGCCAACGCCGTCGCGGGGTACCAGCGCGCGCGGGGCAACTGCATCGTGGTCGACTTCGGCACGGCGACGACATTCACCGCGGTCGCCGAGCCGGGCGAACTGCGCGGTGTGGCGATCGCCGCCGGGCTGAACACCACCGCAGACGCCCTGGTCGGGCACACGGCGCAGCTTCCGCAGATCGAGCTGATCCCGCCGCCCTCGGTGATCGGGCGCAACACGATCCACGCCATGCAGGCCGGGCTGGTGCTGGGGCATCTGGCGATGGTCGAGGGGCTGGTGACGCGCTTCAAGCGCGAGCTGGGCACGGCGCGCGTGATCGCCACCGGCGGCCTGTCGAGCGTGTTGGGTCCGCACACGGACTGCTTCGACGAGATCGAGCCGTGGCTGACCCTCGACGGCCTGCGCCTGATCGCATTGCGGAATAGCTAGAAGCAGCGAAGGGCAGCGAAAGGCAGCGAAAGACAGCGAAAGACAGCAAAAAGCAGATAAAGACAGCTAAGAGCAGGTAAAAGCAGCTAAAGACAGCAAAAGACGCTAAGCAGCAGAGGGCAGCTAGAAGTAGCTAGAAACAGCTAGAAGCGCATCTGCCGTATTTTGCTGTTCCTAGCTGTTCTTCCCTGCTCTTCACTGCCCTTTGCTTTTCTTGGCTGCCTTTCGCTGTTCTTAGCTTTTCTAGCTGCTTTTTGCTGTCTTTCGCTGCTCTTGGCTCAAGAAACTGCCCGCGCCAGCCAGCCGATCACGATCTCGGCCACGGCGGCCTTGCTCGCCAGCTCGTACGGCTGCTGCCCGCCTTGCGCGTCGAGCAGGGTGACGCGGTTGGTATCCACCTCAAACCCGGCATCGGGCGCGCTGATGTCGTTGGCGACGATCAGATCGAGGCCCTTGCGCGCCAGCTTCTCCCGCGCATTCGCCAGCAGATTCTCGCTCTCCGCCGCGAAGCCGATCACCACACGCGGGCGCCCGGTCTGCGCGCGGCGCGCCTTGACATCCAACAGAATATCGGGCGTGCGCGCCAGGGTAAGCGTCAGCGCCGCGTCCGGATCGTCGCCCTTCTTGATCTTCTGCGCGGCAGCCTGCGCGGGCTTGAAATCCGCCACTGCCGCCGCCATGATCAGCGCGTCCGCCGCGTCCGCCGCGTCCAGCACCGCCGCCCGCATCTCTTCAGCCGACTCGACCGCGATCACCTGCGCGCCGACCGGCGGCGTCAGGTGCTGCGCCGCGCTGATCAGCACCACATCCGCGCCGGCGTCAAGCGCCGCCTGAGCCAGCGCGTAGCCCTGCTTGCCGCTGGAGCGGTTGGTCAGATGGCGCACCGGATCGAGCCGCTCGCGCGTGCCCCCGGCCGTCACGATCACCTGCCGCCCGGCCAGCGGACCCCCGCGTCCCAGCAACCGGCGGATATGCCCCAGCAAAACGGGTACCTCTGGCAGGCGGCCCCGCCCTTCCAGCCCGGAAGCGAAGCGGCCTTCGTCCGGCACGATCACGTGCACGCCGTGCGCCACCAGCGCCGCCAAGTTGGCCTGTGTCGCCGGGTGAGCGTACATGGCGCCGTCCATCGCGGGCGCGACGATCAGCGGGCAACGCGCCGCCAGCGCCGTCACCGCCAGCAGATCGTCGGCCAGGCCGTGTGCCAGCCGGGCGATCGTGTGCGCCGTCGCGGGGGCGATGATCATCAAGTCGGCGCCTTCGCCCAGGCCGATATGCGGAATATGCGCCGGCAGCCCTTCGGCGGACTCCCACATCGACGTGTAAGCCGGGCGCCCGGTGAGCGCCTGGAAGGTCAGCGGCGTCACGAACCGCTGCGCCGCGCCGGTTAGGATGGTATCGACCAGCGCGCCCGCCTGAGTCAGCTTGCTCGCCAGATCGGCGGCTTTATAGGCCGCGATGCTGCCGGTCACGCCCAGCACAATGTGCTTGCCATTTAGCAGCGAAATCCGTTCCTGTGTCATGGCTCGTCGCTCCTCGCACCGAACAAAACAGGTCCCCCTGCAGAGACCTGTTCACCATCATCGCCGCGGGCGAACCGCTCAGCCGAGCCGCTTGCGAACTTCTGCCGTCAACGCCGGCAGCACTTCGAACAGATCGCCCACGATGCCGTAGCGCGCCAGCTTGAAGATCGGCGCTTCCGGGTCCTTATTGATGGCGACAATCACCTTGGCGGTGCGCATCCCGGCCTGGTGCTGGATCGCGCCGGAGATGCCCGCTGCAATGTAGAGATCCGGCGCGACGACTTTGCCGGTCTGCCCGACCTGATGCTCGTAGGGAATCCAGCCGGCATCGACCGCCGCACGGCTGGCGCCCACCGCCCCGCCGAGCGCCTCGGCCAGCTCGCGTACCGGACCGAAGCCCTCCGGGCCGCCCACGCCGCGCCCACCGGAGACGATGATCGTCGCGTCGGTCAGGCTGATCGTGCCGGTCGTTTCCTGCATGCTCTCGACCTTCGAGGCGATCGCATCCTCGGCCAGCACAGGCGCCACTGCCACAATCTCGCCGCTGCGCGCCGGATCCGGCTCCGGCGCGGGGAAGGCACGCGGGCGCAGCGTCGCAAACTGCGGGCCGTCGCCCGTGATTGCCTCCACGCTGAGCACCTTGCCGCCCAGAACCGGGCGTACCGCCTGGAGCCTGCCGCCTTCCAGCGACAGATCGGTGACGTCGGTCAACAGCCCGGCACCGACATCCGCCGCCGTCCCGGCCAACACCTCGCGCCCGGCGATGGTGGCCGCAGCCAGCACGATCGCCGGCCGGTGCTCCCGCACGATCTGCGCCAGCAGCGCGACAAATGGCTCGAAGCGGTAGTCGGCCAGCGTCGCGTCGTCCGCCACCAGCACGCGATCGGCGCCGCGCCGGATCGCTTCCTGTGCGACAGCCTCAACGCCCTGCCCGAAGACGGCCGCCGTCACCGGACCGCCGCCCGCCAGCGCGCGCGCCTGACCGAGCGCTTCCCACGACGCGGCCTGCGGCTTGCCCTTGAACTGCTCTACCCAGACCAGCACGCCCTGGCTCATAGCACTTTCTCCTCGATCAGCTTGTCGATCAGCTTAGCCGCTTTCTCCTGTGCGGTCGCGCCTTCGATGATCTCGACCGTGCCCTCGCGCTTGGGCAACTCTTGATAGCGAAGCTGCCGCGCGCGCGGTTGCAACGCCGCCGCGTCCAGACCGAGGTCTGCCACGCCCCAGACCGGGATCTCGGCCTTGGCAGCCTTGCGGATGCCGATGAAGGTCGGGTACTTCGGCTCGTTGATGTCCTTCACCACGCTGATGACAGCCGGCAGCGTGCTGCGCACCGTCTGCGTGCCGTACTCGGTCAGGCGGTTGACCATGATCGAGCGGGCGGCGACGTCAAGCGCCTGGATCTTCGCGACGTAGCCAAGCATCGTCCAGCCAAGCTTGCGCGCCACCTGATAGACGTGCTGATCGGTGGCGATGTCGGCCAGCTCGCGCCCGAAGATGACCAGGTCCACATCGCCCAGCTTGCGGATGGCCGCCGCCACCGCCTCGGCATAGCCCAGGCTGTCGCAGCCGTCCAGCGCGCCGTCCCAGACGCGGATCGCCTGGTCGCAGCCGATCGCCAGCCCGTGCTTCAACGCTTCCTGGTGCTCGTCCGCGCCCACCGTCAAGACGGTCGCCTTGCCACTGTGCGCCTCTTTGAGCAGGACGGCTTCGGTAATGGCGTATTCGTCCCACGGGTTGACAACCAGGCTGTCGCCCCAGTCGAGCGTCCCGTCGCCCTTGACCGTCACCGTAGCGGCGGTATCGGGCGTGTTCTTAGTGATCACCACGACGTGCAATTTCAAACCTCCTTGACGACAGGCAAAAAAGCAGTTAAGTACGGGTACGGGCCGGCAAGCCCGGCACCAGCTTTTTTTCGCCTTCAATCGATCTGCAAAAGCGCATCACCGCTTCTAGCCTTCGCTTTGCCAGAATTCCGGATCGTATGCGGGCAGCTCGCAGCGCAGCGGGCGATCCTTGCGATAGCCCAGCGCGTAGTCCGCCTGGATAAGCTGCTGGATCTCGCTGGTCCCCTCGTAGATGACCGCGCCCTTGGCGTTGCGCAGATAACGCTCGACATCGTACTCGTCGCTGAAGCCATACGCGCCGTGAATCTGGACGGCTTCCAGCGCCGCCTTGACGCTCATATCCGTGGCGAACCATTTGGCGACGGCGGTCTCGCGCGTGTTACGCTGGCCCATATTCTTCATCCACCCGGCGCGCAAAACCAACAGCCTGGCGGCGTCGTACCACTGCTGCATGTAGGCGATCTTCTGCTTGATAAGCTGGTGGTGACCGATCGTCTGCCCAAACGTAACGCGCTCGTTGGCATACTTCACGCTATCTTCCAGGCAGGCGCGGATCAACCCGACCGCCCCCGCGCCGACGGTGTAGCGCCCGTTGTCCAGGCAGCTCATGGCGATGTAAAAGCCCTCGCCTTCTTCGCCGATCCGGTTCTCGACCGGCACCTCGACGTCCTGCATGGCGACCCAGCCGGTGGAGCCGGCGCGCACGCCCAGCTTGCCGTGAATGTCGCCGGTGGTCACACCCTTCATATCGCGCGTGATCATGAACGCCGTGATGCCCTTGTGCGCCGGCTCGGCGTGTGGATCGGTCTTGGCGAAGACCAGGATGTTGTGCGCCTTGGTCGCCAGGCTGATCCACATCTTCTCGCCGTT
>DYEN01000120.1 GCA_020725705.1 Anaerolinea sp. | reverse complement strand
GGACCGCCGCGCCCTTGCCCTGGTTGTGATCGTGCAGGATGATCTTCAGATCGTCGCGCGGGTCGATCTGCGCCAAAACTTCGCGCGAGCCGTCGGTCGAGCCGTCATCGACGACGATAATCTCGTGCGCCAGCCCGACGGCGCGCACCCGCTCGATTACCGTTGCAACGGTTGGCCGCTCGTTGTAGCAGGGGATTATCACGGAAAGCTTGAGGTCCACAGCGCCATCCTTCCCAGGCGTGTCGATCCGCGCGCAGCGGCGCCAGTATACCCGAGGACCCCGCCAGAATCAACCGCGTAACCCGGCGCCCGGGGGGCGGCTGGCTGACGGCAGGGTGACAGGGCTGCTCGCTTGTGTGCGCCTGCCGTCGCTTGGCGCGGCGGGCGTGGCGCGGTAAGCTAGTGGGTGCGCGGGGCGGTCCCGCGCCTGGGTGGTTGAGAGGGTGCTGTGACTCAAGCGCAAGATACCACACTGACAATCCGCGCGCAGCGGACCGACGATCAGGATGAGCTGTTCTTGTTGCTGACCAACGAGGCGGCGCTGCTCGATTCGGTCGAAATCCCCTACATGACCGAAGAAGCCTTCCGAGACCGCTTCGGCAATCCTCCGGCTGGCACGTACGTGCTGATTGCCGAAAGCGTGCTGCCGAGCGCCCGCCGCCGGATTGTAGGCGCGGCCTGGCTGCGTGTGCGTCACAACCGCACGCGCCACGTCGCCCGCCTGACGCTGTTGTGCCTGCCGCAGGTCCGGCACGGTGACGGCGAGGCGCGCCTGATCGAAGCGGCGCTCGCGCTGGCGGATGACTGGCTCGGATTGCGGCGTGTGGAGCTGGTCGTCTTTGCGGACGATCCTGATGCCGAGACGTTCTACGGGCGCTTCGGCTTCGAGCGCGAGGCGCTCATGCGCTGTTACGCGGTGCGGCGGGGCATCTATGCGGACGCGTGGCTGCTGGCGCGGCTGCACCGGCCAGGACAGGCGGTGCAACCATGACCCGGCGTGTTCGCCGCCCCGTGATCGTGCGCGGGCAGGAAGCAGAAGACTGGGAAGATATCGCCGCCATCTTCGAAGGCGAGCACGTTATCTTCGGAACCCTGCAGCTACCTTACCAGTCACGCGATGCCATCCGCGATCGCGTTGAGAACCCGCGCCCGGGCACGCGCGCGCTGGTTGCCGTGGTCGATGGGCGCGTGGTCGGGTCGCTGGGCCTGGAAGTCGGGCAGGGGCGCCAGGCGCACACGGCGCATCTGGGAATGATGGTTCACGACAGTTACCAGGGGCAGGGGGTCGGGACGGCGCTGATGGAAGCGGCGATCAGGCTGGCCGAGGGTTGGCTGGCAATCACCCGCCTGGAGCTGATCGTCTACACCGACAACGAGCCGGCGCTGGCGCTCTATCGCAAGTTTGGCTTCGAGATCGAGGGCACGCTGCACGAGTTCGCTTTCCGCGACGGTCGCTATGTGGATGCGTACCTGATGGCGCGGGTGCGCACTGAGGATCCGTCGTGAGCACACACCAACCTTCACATCTCGCCGCGTCGCGTGGAGAGCCGAGCTATGTCTGGCGCGACGGCCAGGAGCGCCGTCTGCGCATGATCCGGCACTGGGTCGATCTGCATGGCGCGTGCGTGCTGGAAGCGGGCTGCGGCGTGGGCGCATACAGCAGCCAGATCGGGCGCCGCTATTCCTCGTGCGTCGAGGCGTTCGACATCGAGTTCGAGCGTGTGCGCGAAGCCCGGCGCGATACCCCGCACGCCGTCGTTGCCGCTGCCGAGGCCGTGCCCTATCGCTCTAACCTGTTCGACCTGGTGATCTCCAACGAGGTGATCGAGCACGTGCAGGACGACCGCGCCGCCGTGCGCGAGATGGTCCGCGTGCTGCGCCCCGGTGGGCGGCTGGTGCTGTTCTGCCCCAACCGCTGGTATCCGGTCGAGCAGCACGGGTGGTACTGGCGCGGCGAGTACCGCTTCGGGAACATCCCGCTGATCAACTACCTGCCCGACCGCTGGCGCGATCGCCTGGTACCGCACGTGCGTACCTACACCGCGCGCCGCCTGCGCAGGCTGTTCGACGGGCTGCCGGTGCGCATCGTGCATCATAGCCGCATCTTCGGCGGCTATGACAACATCATCTACCGGCACCCGCACGCCGGGCGCTGGCTGCGCGATTTGCTGTATCTGGCCGAGCGTACCCCGCTGCGCGTGCTGGCCCTGTCGCACCTGCTGGTCGTCGAGAAGCTCGACGAGCGCGCTCCCGCGCCTTAGTCAAGCGGGTCGGTCGAGCGCACCAGGTTCAATCCGGACTCCGCAAATCGCTCCAGGTACTGGTTCGCCATGGCGTCGAAGTCGATCTCCGGGTGCTGGACGGATGACATGCAGTCGAGCAGCACATACCATTTACGCAGGTGCTCGGCTTTGCTGTGGTAGTGACGCACGACCGAAGTCAGCGTTTCCAGCACGCAGTGGCTTTTCGCCTGCCCCGCGACGTAGATCCGGTCATAGCTCATCAACCGCTTGAGGAACTCGACGTTCAGGTCCCCCTGCGGCTCGTCCACGACCTTTACTTCCGGCTCCAGCAAAGAGTAGAACTCGGTTTTGGCGATCATGCCCTTGTGCAGGAAGGCCGGCTCCGAAGCGCGCGCCGCGGCGTGATACGCGATCGCCTCGTACAGCGCCGGAGTGATGGCGTGGCCGAGCGTGCCGATCATAGTGTGATAGGGCCAGATCATGAGCTGCTTTTTGGCGTCGGTTTCCAGCTCGTGAACGTAGCGGTGCGACCATTGCGGCTCGAAGACGGGCTGCCAGTCACCGCGATCCACTGCTTCGCGCGTGATGACGGTGAACGGCGCGGGATGGT
>DYEN01000119.1 GCA_020725705.1 Anaerolinea sp. | reverse complement strand
GGGTGTGATCGCCCGCGAACTGGACCGCGAGAGCGCGACCCAGCAGGCCCTGGTCGAAGCCTCTGCAATCGGTCATGAACTGGTCAGAAAGGACGTATCGGGCAATGGCGGAAGTTAACGTGCAGACCACCGCAGACAGCAGTCCGCTCAGTCAGCTGCGGAGAGGGCGCCTCACGCTACGCGGTATGCTGCTTCAACTGCGGGCCTTTATCGCCTTGATCCTGCTCTATGCATTCTTTGCGATCGTGTCCGACGCGTTCATGACACAGAATAACCAGGTTATCCTTGCCAAGCAGGTGGCGATTAACGCGGTGCTGGGCATCGGCATGACTTTCGTCATTCTGACTGGCGGCATCGACCTGTCGGTCGGCTCGATCGTTGGCCTGACCGGTATGGTTACCGGCATGTTGATCCACAGAGGTCTGATTCTCACGCCGCTCGACCGCGTGGTCTACTTCAACGTCTGGATCATCGGCCTGATCGCGATTGGCGTAGGGATGCTCATCGGCCTGATCAACGGCATCCTGGTCACACGCTTCCGCGTCGCGCCGTTCATCGCCACCCTCGGCACGCTCTACATGGCGCGCGGGCTGGCGCTGCTTTCGAACAACGGCGCCACCTTTCCGAACCTCGTCGGCAAGCCGGAGCTGGGCAACACCGGGTTCCCCGAGCTGGGACGTGGCACACTGCTCGGCCTGCCCTACTCGATCTGGATCATGGTCGCGCTGGGCCTGCTGGCGACCTTCATCACGCGCAAGACGCCGTTTGGGCGCCAGGTGTATGCCATCGGTGGCAACCAACGCGCCGCGCAGCTTTCGGGCGTGCGCGTCAAGACGGTCACGATGATGACATATGTGATCTCGGGGTTCTGCGCCGCGGTGGTGGGATTGATCATCTCGTCGCAGTTGATCGCCGCGCATCCGGCCACAGGCGACGGCTTCGAGTTGAACGCGATTGCCGCGGTGGTGCTGGGCGGCACCTCGCTGGCCGGCGGACGCGGCACCATCTTGGGCACCATTGTCGGCGCGTTTGTGGTCGGCGTGCTGCGCAACGGGATGGTCATTGAAGGGGTCAGTTCCTTCTGGCAGATGATCATCACCGGCGGTGTGATCGTGCTGGCGGTGATCATCGACCAGGCTCAACAGCGCATCCAGGAACGGAGCGCGGTGTGATCCTTCTCCGGACGGCGTACAGATAAGGAGGTGTCGACATCCACAGACGTGAAGGCAGACCCGACGGATCGCAGTGGCATCCATTTATCCGCCCGAAAGACTTGCTGGCAGTAGAGAGGGAGATTATGTTCCACAAGAATTGGTCCAAGCTCATCGTGACGCTGCTCGTTCTGGCAACGGCCCTGGTGGGCTTCAACACAGGGGTACCGGCGCTTGCCCAGGAAAGCCCGGGCCTGATCGTGATCATCACGCCGTCGCACGACAATCCGTTCTTCAAGGCGGAAGCGGATTCGGCGCAGGCGGCAGCCGAGGAACTCGGCTACGAGACACTGGTGCTGGTGCACGACGACGACCCGAACCTGCAAGACCAGCACTTCGACCAGGCAATCGCGCTGGGCGCCAAAGCCATCATC
>DYEN01000118.1 GCA_020725705.1 Anaerolinea sp. | reverse complement strand
GAGGCCCAGGCGGGTGATCCCCGGCGCGAACTCGCGCACAATAAACTCGAAATATTCCTGATCCCGACCGGGCTTGATGTCCCAGCTCAACAGCAGTTTGAACATGGCGCGTTTTGGTTTCTCCCCTCAGGGGTTCACGCGTCTGGAGCCAAGCGGCAGCGCGCTCGCTTGCTCAGTGCTCGTAATCCAGCACGACAACCTGCGTTTGGTCGGGCAGCCCGCCCTGAGACAGGCGCAGGAACGGCAGCGGCTCGATCGAGTTGACGCCCATTTCCTTCAGAAAGCGATCCACCGAGTCTAGCTGGACACCGGTCAGGTGCGGCGTCTGATAGTGCATCGGGACCACGATCGCCGGCTCCAGCAGGCTGACGATCTCCGCCGCCTGCCCGGAGTTCAGGCTGCTGCCCCCACCCACCGGTACCAGCGCCACATCGACATGGCCAAGCTGGTCGATCAGCGCCTGAGGCGGCACATGGTCCAGATCTCCCAGATGCGCGACCGTGATCGTGTTGAAGTCGAAGACGTACACGACGTTCAGGCGCGGGTCGGGCGTGTCCGGGTTATAGGCCGCCACTCCGATGACAAACACACCGCCGATCTCGTACTCGCCCGGCCCGTCGATCACGTACTTATACTCGCGCAGCGAGTCGAGCGCGTCGTGGCCCGGCGCGCGGTGGCTGATGGTTGCGATATCCGTCTTCAAGCGGGGCACTTCGTACCCCAAGTGCTCGCCAAAGGGATCGGTCACCACCGTCGCGTAGCCGCGCTCGGTGATGCGAAAGCAACTATGCCCATACCACATGATTTCCATGACGATCACCTGTATCCGCGCAGCGCCGCGACTTCGCTGTTCAACACACCTCTGGCAAACCGGAGCGGCGCCCACCAAAGCTCACTGATTATACCGTATGAGACCCCTCTCGCAACCACTGTTGGCGGCGCGCTTTCTATGCTATTTCTTATCCGGCGGAAACAGATTGTTTACAAATCGCAGCATAAGATCTAGAGCGGTTTACAGAAACAACGGAATACGATGGCTACGTAAGAGGGATAAGGCATATGAAGAAGCGACTACTCGCCCCCACGATGGGCGCACTGGCAGTTGTGCTGATGATCACGCTGACCCTGGGCGCGCTGGGGATCGGCTGGGTAGCGGCGCAGGGCGGCAATAACACCACGACCACGCTCGAACCGCTCCCGGCGAGCGCGACCTATACCGCCTCGGAAAGCGAGTTGCGGCTGGCCAGCGTCTACAACGAGGTTATCCGTTCGGTGGTGACTATCACCACAGCTACCCGCATGGGCGGGGGAACCGGCAGCGGGTTCGTGATCGACACTGACGGGCACATCGTGACCAACAACCACGTGGTGGAAGGCGCGGCGATCATCCAGGTTACGTTCTACGATGACACCATCGTCGAGGCGGAGTTGGTCGGTACCGACCCCGACGCCGACCTGGCCGTTATCCGGGTCGATCCATCTGCCATCGACCTCCGACCGGTGACGTTCGCCGACTCGCGCCAGGTCTTCATCGGGCAGAGCGTCATGGCGATCGGCAGCCCGTTCGGCGAGCAGCAGGCGTTCACGCTGACTACCGGTGTCGTCAGCGGCATCGACCGGAGCCTGCAAACCCAATCGCGCTATAGCATTCCCGAGCTGATCCAGACGGATGCAGCCATCAACCCCGGCAACAGCGGCGGCCCGCTGTTCGACATGGCCGGGAATGTGATCGGCGTCAACACGGCGATTCTCAGCCGCACCGGGACCGGATCGGGGGTCGGGTTTGCGATCCCGTCGAACACCGTCCGTCGCATCGTGCCCTATCTGATCGAGTTTGGCCGCTACGAGCATAGCTGGCTGGGCATCTCGGGCATGACCCTCATGCCGGCGCAGCGCAGCTTCATGGAGCTGCCGGACACGTTCCGGGGTGTCATGGTCACGCTGGTTTCGCGGCAGGGGCCAGCGGCGCAGGCGGGCCTGCGCGGGACAAACCGCGCCATCAACACGCCGTTGGGGACGCTGCCGATCGGTGGGGACATCATCACCGCGATCAACGGCGAGCCGATCGCCCGCATGGATCAGTTGATCAGCTATCTGGAAGACAAAACCCTGCCCGGCGATACCATCACGCTGACCGTGTGGCGCAACGGGCAGACCTTCGACGTCGACGTAACACTGGCTGCCCGTCCATAACGGGGCCGTACTGAGCAGCCTAGGGATGATGCGCGCCGCCCGGAGCGTGTGCTCCGGGCGGTTGCGTTTTCATCAGCAGAGCGCCCCGATCAGTTCCGTTCAGGCGTCGCCGCAAGCTCCGGAAGAACCAGGGTCAGGCCGTAATCCGCCAGGCGGTTCCGGGTCGCCAGCACGCCCAACAACACCAGCACGCCCGGCCCCACCGCCACCAACGGGATGGGCAGGCGCAGGGTCCACGAGAGGATCAGCGCCGCAACCCCGGCCATGATCAGCGTGAAGAGCGGCGCCGAGAGCGCCAGCAGCAACGCGCTGCGCCACGCACCCGGCGCCCGGCAGCCACGCTGGATCAGCAGGATCGGCAGGGCGTACAACTGCAGGGCAAACCAGATCAGCACGGCCAGATCGAGCGCCAGCCCCACCCGCGACGACACCCGCCCGGCATAGGGCTTGGTGATATACAGAGCGATGGCCGCGCCGTTGACGACCGCCCATACATAGCCCGCGGCGAGGCGACGCCGGACGGCCTGCACCACCGTGCGCGGGTGCGGTACCACACCCTGCGCCAGCGACAGCGCGACGATCGCCAACCCCAGCGTGGCCGGTGGAAAGAGGATCACGGTGGCGCTCAGGGCCAGCCAGATGACCGTCACTGCGACCAGTGCCAGCCCGTGTCGGGCCAGCACACCGACCGCCTGCACCAGCACCTGCCCGGCTTCGATCATCACCCGTCCGCTTTCATGCCGGAGGGCGCAAGACGGGCACGGTCGCGTTGGCGAACGTCAACACGCCGATGCGCGCGTCCGACGGCAATGCATCCGCCAGCGCCCACACCGTCACGGCCAGGTCGGACACCGGCTCAAGCAACAGGCCACGTACAAAATCCGGCGCCATTTCAGATTTGAACAGCACACGCAGGCGTAGCGCGTCCCGCGCGATCTGGAAGGCCTTGTGCGGACCCAGGCGGAACGGCTCGCGCGCGAAGCGTTCCAGCACCGCCTGGTGCGAGGTCATCCCCGCGATCCACTGCTCATACGCGGCGTTGCCGGTTCCTTCGTCGCACGCCGCCACCAGAATCACCGTCCCGCCGGTGCGCGTCACGCGGGCCGCGTGGGCCAGGCCCTTCTGCGCCTGATAGAGGTTGATGTCCTTGGGATGGCCGCCCGGCGAGGCGATCACCAGGTCAAACGGCGCGGGCACCTCGACCTCGACCAGCGCGCGCAGCAGCGGAATTCCGGCGCGCATCACGGCCACCGGCTCTCCGGCCAGAACGTGCACGATCTCTTTGCGGCGGTTGAGGATTGCGTTGAGCGCCAGATGGATTCCCATCAGGCGCCCGATCCCCTCGATATCCTGGCGCAGCGGGTTGCCGTCATAGACTCCAGGCTGCGCGGCGGGGCTGGTCAGCATGGCGTGGTTGGTCGTGATGGTCTCGCGGCCTGCCAGCCCGATGGCCGCCCCTTTGGCGCCGCCCGTAAAGCCCATGAACTGGTGCGGTTCCAGGTTGCCAACCACGATGCGCAGGTCTGCCTCGGCGAAAATCCGGTTAGTCCAGACCGGCGTGCCGCGCGCCGTGCGCCCCTGATAGACTAGGTTGTCCGTGTCGTCGCAGTCGTGGCTGAACACGCGGTAGTGCGACAGGATATCGTGCGGCAGTACCAGCGGGAACTCATCGCGGCGCATGGGGCTATGCGTGCCGGTTGCGATCAAGAAGGTGATGGTCTGCGCGGCCACGCCCAGGCTCGCCAGCCACTCCAGCAGTGGATACAGCATCCCGTGAGCGACCGGGCGGGTCTTATCCGGAATGGCGATCGCGACGCGGCGCACCCCCTGAAACAGTTCCGGCGAGACGTCGCCAACGGGGGACTCCAGCGCCTGCGCCACGAGGGTGTGCGGGTCGCGCGCGCCGGGCACATCCGCCGGATCCAGCACGGTTACGTCGCGGCTGTCCGGCAGGGTGAAGCTCAGTTGGGTTTTGCCGTAGGGAACGCGATACTCAGCCAAGGGGCGCTCTCCGGCACAAGCATGCTGCGCGATTAACAAGCATACCGCAAGGCGCACGGGCGGGCGAGACGGGCCGCGCCCGCGCGCCCGAAGCGCGAGCGCGACCCGCTCAAATGCTGATCCCGATGCGGTGGATGGCGAAGCTGTTGTCGTCGCGCAGCACCTCGGACTTGGTCAGCCGCCCGCCGGCCACCGCGATAACCTCGTCGAAGATCATCCGGCCCGCTTCTTCCAGGGTCAGCTCGCCGCGCAGCACGCCGGATACATCCAGCTCCACCGTATCGCGCATCAGCTCGAACGAGCGCGCGTTGCCGGTCACTTTGATGGTTGGCATGATCGGGTGCGACGCGGTGTGCCCGCCGCCGGTAGAGAAGACCAGCACCTGACAGCCCGCCGCCGCCATGCTGCTGATCGACTCTGCGCCGTGCCCCGGCCCGTACATCACGTACAGCCCCGGCTCGGTGCCGGTGGGGCGCTCGGCGATGTCCAGGTAGCCGACCACCGGCGCGCTGCCGCCCTTCTTGACCGCGCCCATCGACTTTTCCTCGATGGTGGTCAGCCCGCCGACCATGTTGTCGCCGGTCGGCTGCGAGCCGCGGATGTCCTCGCCGCTCGCCAGAGCGCGCTGCTCCATGTGCTGCACCCCCGCCACGATCTGCTGCGCGATCTCCGGCGTGGCGGCGCGGCTGGTCAGCCATTCCTCGCAGCCCATCCACTCGGTGCACTCCGCCAAAATGGCGCGCCCGCCCTCGGCGATGATCAGATCGGCGCAGATGCCGGTCGCCGGGTTGCTCGCCAGACCGGAGGTCGTGTCCGACGTGCCGCACTCCGTCCCAAACAGCAGCCGGGCCAGCGGGACCGGCTCGCGCCGCAGGTCGCTCAGCACGCGGGCAAAGTCCGCCGCGTAGCGGATGCCCTGTTCCAGCGCCGCGATCATCCCACCAGACTCGCGGATGTTGACCACCGCGACGGGCTTGCCGCTGGCCTGCTGGATATCGTGCGCGATGTCTTCGGCGGTCGCGCCTTCTTCGCGGAAGTGATCGATGACCACCACCGCGCCCACGTTGGGGTTGATGCCCGTGTTCGACAGGAACAGCCGCGTCATCCGCAGGTCCGGCCGGACCTGGCAGCGCCCCAGCGGGTGGGTGACCGCCACCGCGCCGTGCACCAGCCCGGCGACCTTCTCGCACACCTTGTTGGCGTAGACCGTTCCGGAGAGGATCAAGACGTGGTTGCGCACGCCTGCCGAACCGTCCGGCCGCACATAGCCCCAGAATTCGGTCATGGCTGCTCTGCTCCTTTCTGCGCCTGGGCGGCGGCCCGGTCGCCGCGCCCGCGGTTGCTCTCGACGTTGTGCACGTGGACATGATCGCCGGGCCGGATGTCTTGTGTCGCGGTCCCGATGCTGAGGCCGTACTTGATCACCTGCTCGCCGCGCGCGATCGGGCGCAGCGCGATCTTGTGACCGTAGGCGATGTCGGCGCGGGCGACAACCGTCACGTCCGTCACGCGGCCCTCGGTGCCGACCGTCTCCCCGGCGCGGATCGCCTCACCGACGGCGGTCCCGACGTTGTCCTCTTTTTCGACAACGAACACTTTTTTCATGGCACTTCCCTTCACCTCTTCGGGCGGCCAGCGCCCGGCTAGACAAACTGCGGCAGGTATTCCGCGAACGAGCACAGAAAATCATCCAGGATGGCGCGCGCCGTGTCGAGGTCGTCCACCATCGGGTCGAGCAGCATGGCCTGGAGCGCGAGCTGCCGGTCTCCGGTGGCCGCCGCCTCGACCACCAGCGAGCTGAGCGCCAGCTCGCGCCGGCACAGCTCCGCGATCCCTTCCGGCAGCGGCGGCATGCCCAGGCCCTGGACGCCCGCACCCGAAATCACCCCCGGCACCTCGACGATGGCGTCGTGCGGCAGGTTGGGAATCAGCCCGCCGGTGTTGGGCACGTTCAACTGCTGGACATAGAGGTTATCGTTATAGTGGATCGCCTCGATAATTTCCGCGACCGGCTCCTCAAGGATGTTGAACTGCCACAGATCGCGCAACGTCTCGATCGGCGTCTCGCCGGACAGGATCGAGCGGGCCAGTTCCCAGCGTTGGGCACGGCGGCGGCGGTTGCCTTCCCAGCTTTGCAGCTTGAGGCCGTACTTCTCCCACGGCCTGGTACGCGGATCGACTACAAAGGGCAGGAACTCGCACAGGTGGCTGTCGCCCGGCGTGGGCATCAGCCCGAACGTCTCGAACATGGCACGCGTCAGCGGCTCGAAGTCCGCCCGGTAGCCACCCAGCCAGCGCTCGCGCAGCAGCGGATAGAGGTCTTCGCCCGTCGCGCGGTCGCGGATGTCGAGCACCCACGAAAAGTGGTTGATTCCAGCGGCTTTGATGTCCAGATGCTCCAGACCGGCGCGGGCCACGGGGATGAAGTGCGGCAGGTTGTCGGCGTCGGTGTGAACGTGGAAGCCCGGCGGCACAGGGATATTCCAGCGGTCGGCCAGCACCGCGGCAGCCATGGCGTAACCCCACAGCAGTTGGTGGCACAGCCCCAGCACCTTGATCGAGGTGTAGCGGTGCACGCCCAGCGTCAGCCGGATCAGCGGGTTGACCAGGTTGAGATACCACGCGTCCGGGCAGAACTGCTCCATATCGCGCGCAATGGCAAGGATCAGCGGCAGGTTGCGAAAGGTATGCGCGATCGAGCCGGGGCCGCCGTTTTCGGCGTAGGGCTGGCGGATGCCGTGTTTGAGAGGGATCTGCCAGTCCATCTCCCACACCGTCTCGCGCGGGCCGACCTGCACCGAGACCACGACGAAATCGGCCCCGGCCAGCACGTCGCGGCGTTCGGTCGAGCCGGTGATCGTCATCCCCGCGTCCCACGCGGCGTTGAGCTTGTGTGCCAGCGCCGTCATGGTCTCCAGCGCCGGCTCGTTGATGTCCACCAGTGCCAGCTCGGCGCCGCGCAGCCGGGGCGAGCGAATGAGCGTCGCCATCGCGCCCAGGCCAAAGATCGCGCTCCCCGCGCCGAGGATCACGATTTTGGGCGGATCAGGTGGTTTGGACATGGCGGGCTGCACTCCGTCTGGTGCGTCTGCTAGTCGCCATAGGGCGTCTGGTCCCAAAAGCTCGCGAAGCGTGCCAGCCCCATGTCGGTGTAGGGATGGGCCAGCGCGTCCTGGAAGACCGCGAACCCGGCGGTCACAATATCCGCCCCGGCGACTGCGGCATCCGCGATCTGGCGCCCATTGCGCACCGCGGCGACCAGCACCTCGGTCGGGAAGCCGTAGTTATCGCGGATGGTGACGATCTCCTCGAT
>DYEN01000117.1 GCA_020725705.1 Anaerolinea sp. | reverse complement strand
TGCCCCATAGGGGACTCGAACCCCTGTTTCTGCCTTGAGAGGGCAGCGTCCTGGGCCGCTAGACGAATGGGGCTACTCAAGCGTGCCGAATTGTACCAGCCGGCACACGCGCCGTCAAGCCTGGAACTCCCTCGCCAACGCTCCCAAGCCGGCTCCTAGACTGCCAGTGCTTCACGTTCGCGCCGGATGTCAGCGACCCACTTCTCCGCCGCTGCCCCCGCCGCCTTCGCATAGTCTGCGTCCCGGCTCGCATAGGTGATGGCCCTCGAGATGCTGATAATCGGGCCGATCCCCGTGCGCGTCGCCCCATGCTGGACCGCAGTCCGCAGATCGCCTTCTTGCGCGCCGATGCCGGGGATCAGGAACGGCAGATTCGGCGCCCAGTTTCGAATCCGCGCCAGATCGCGAGGGAGCGTTGCCGCAGCACTCAGTCCTACCTGACCCGGATACTGCTGTGCCAGCGTGTTGATCTCGGCGGTCACATAGCGAAATAGTGGCGAGTCGCTGCTCGGCCAGGTCTGGAAATCATTCCCATAGCGATTGGTGGACCGGACAAGCACAATCGCCATCGCGTCGCGATAGTCCAGGAACGGCAGAATCCCCTCAATACCGACGTACGGCGTTACGGTGACTGCTCCGGCATTCAACACGTCGAACGCGACTCGCGCGTGCTGCTGGGCCGTGATGCTGATGTCACCGAACTTTGCGTCTAGAATGACGGGAATGGCGTCCGGAACACCGGCAATAAGTTCGCCTAGAGCCTCGAACCCGCTTGGTCCGTAGCTGAGAAAGAAAGCCAGATTGAATTTGTAGGCACAAACGTAGTCCACGGTTGCGTCAATAATCGCTTTGCAGAAGTCATCCAGCGAGACGCCCGGCGGGATCAGCTCCGGATTGGGATCCAGCCCGACGCACAGCCATGAATCGTTGCGCTGCTGGGCGTCGCGCAACTGGTCAATGAAGCGCATTGTACTGTGCTCCTCAAGACACCGAAATCCTATCAAACAGCACTACACGTCTTACGAATGTGTTGCATGGCCGTAGTATACCGCATTGTTCCAATGACTTGCCGGACGCTTTCTGGGCCGGTGGGACGCTGTGGTACAATCGGCTTGCAGCGGCCAGGCGGGCTGCGGGGGCACGATGAACGGTTACGGTCATGATTAACGCACTGGGACGAAGCTGGCTGAGCAGCGAGGGAATGGCCGCCCTGCTGGTCGCAGCCGTCCTGACGACCGCCGCGGCTACCGTCCAGGTTTTCCGTGGTGTTCGCCTGCAACACGCTTCCCTCTCCCGTGAGGACCGCCGCCGCCTGCTCACCCAGACCATAGCGGCGATTGGAACCGCGTTGATCTTCTGGCTGCTGCTGATCGGCGCGTGCCTGCTGCGGGCGCTTGAGAGCCGAATCGGCGCGCCCTGGTGGCAGTGACCGGATGCATCAAAGAAACGCGAGCAGCGAAAGGAGTCCGGCATGAGTCTTGCTGTGGGTATGAAGGCTACCCGCACCAAAACCTTTACCGACGAAGATGTGCGCGGCTTCGCGCAGGTGAGCGGGGACGTTAACCCGGTGCATCTGGACGACGGCTATGCCGCGCAGACTCGCTTTGGGCGACGCCTGGTGCACGGAATGCTGACCGCCAGCCTAATCTCGGCGGCGCTTGCCAACGACCTGCCGGGCGAAGGCACGGTCTACATGAGCCAGACGCTCCAGTTCAAGGCGCCGGTTTTCATCGGCGACACAATTACCGCGACGGTGGAGATCACCGCCTACCGCCCGGAGCGCCGCATCGCTACGCTGGCGACGACCTGCACTAACCAGGACGGACAGATTGTGCTCACGGGCGAGGCTATGGTCCTCGCGCCGGAGCGTTAGAAGACGGCCTTATGCGTGTTGTCATTGAAGTGCGCCATATCCCGCGCTATCGGGTGATGGATTATCTCGTCCAGGCCGGCGGAACGCCCACCGGTCTGCTCGAAGTGTCGGGCGACGGCTGGTCGGCGTCGCTTGAGGCACTGGAACCGGATCATCTGGGAATTGTGCGGATCGACCGCGATCGCCTGGTGATTGAAGGTGTGCCTCATCAGGTGGAGCGCGTCAGCGCTTTCATCCGGCGTTATGTCACGCGGCGCGAGTAAGGGGGGGCTGCTTGACAAACTCGGGCGGATACGCTTTACTGTAATCGATTACAACGCTGTTATGAGACTGGCGGTTGCGGCTGCCTGAGGCTGCTCAATGCCCGCTCGGATGGAAGATGTGGCCCGGCTCGCCGGGGTATCAACGGCTACCGTTTCGCGTGTTCTGAACAACCCGGAACTGGTGAGCGACGAAGCGTGCCGCCGCGTGAATGAAGCCATCCGCCAGCTTGATTACCGCGTCAACCTCGCCGCGCGCAGCCTGCGCACGAACCAGACTCACACCGTCGCCGTGGTGCTGCCCACCATCGCCGATCCGGTTATCAACCAGATGGTTGAAGCCATAGAGGATGTGGCGATTACCGCCGGCTACACGCTGTTGTTGTGCAGCACGCGGGGCGATGCCGCCCGCGAGCACGCGTATATCGAGCTGCTCACCCAGCAAACGGTCGCCGATGGTGTGCTGTACATCTCGCCACGGGCCGATCCCGACACCGTTCTCACCCTGGCTCAGGGGGCGATGCCGCTGGTGCTGTGCAACTATCTGGTGGAAAACCCGGCTGTGCCCTGTTTGCTGATGGACCATGTCAGTTCGGCGTATCAGGCGACCGCGCACCTGCTCGGGCTGGGCTACCGCCGGATCGCCCTGTTGAACCTGGCGGCTCCGCACTATTACCCCGCGCGGATGCGGCTGGACGGCTATCTGCGCGCCCACGCTGAAGCGGGGATCACACCGGACCCGACGCTGCGGGTGGAGATTGACCGGCCAACCTATGCCAACAATGACTGGCGCGGCGCGATCGAAACGCTGTTGGCACGGCCGGATCGTCCTGGTGCCATTGTTGCGTTCAACGATGAAGTCGCGCTCGAAGTTTACGCGGTTTGCCGCGAGCGTGGTCTGCGCATCCCCGACGATCTGTCGGTCACCGGCTGCGACGATATCCTGTCTTCGCGGCACGTGGATCCCCCGCTGACGACCGTACGCGTTCCGGCGCGCGTCCAGGGTGAGCGCGCGATGCGACTGCTGCTCAAGCGCCTCACCCGCCCGCACCAGCCTATTCCGCCTCGCATGCTACTCCCGGTTGATCTGATTGTGCGCGGTTCGACCGGGCCGCCGGCCGGGTGAGTGGCAGCGCCGACGATGATTCCGTTGGGGCCAGGAGACCCCGAGACTGAATGACTCAAGATCCCTTTGATCTGTCGGGCAAGACCGCGGTAGTGACAGGCGGCTGCGGCGTGCTGTGTTTTGCCATTGCGGAAGGGCTGGCCCGGCATGGCGCCAACGTGGCACTGCTCGACCGGCTCTACGAGCGCGGCCAGGAGTGCGCCAGCGAGATCGGCGAACGCGCCATTGCCGTCTATGGCGATGTGCTTGACCGGGACGCTCTGCGTGAAGCTGAAGAACAGGTCCGCCGGCACTTTGGCCCGGCGACCATCTTGATCAACTGCGCCGGGGGCAACCGCCCCGAGGCAACCACCGACAGCCGCCGGTCCTTCTTCGATCTGCCTGAAGAAGCCCTGCGCTATGTGTTTGACCTGAACCTGTTGGGAACCGTGCTTCCCACGCAGGTGTTTGGCCGCGTGATGGCGGAGCAGGGCGAAGGCGCGATCGTCAATGTGTCGTCGATGAGCGCGTTTCGCCCGATGACCCGCGTCGTGGCGTACAGTGCCGCCAAAGCCGCAATCAACAACTTCACCCAGTGGCTCGCCGTGTACGTCGCTCAGGAGTATTCACCGCAGGTGCGCGTGAACGCGATCGCGCCCGGCTTCTTCCTGACTAACCAGAATCGCTACCTGTTGATCGACGAGCAAACGGGCGAGCTGACCGAGCGTGGCCGGCAGATCCTGGAGCATTCGCCCATGGGCCGCTTCGGCACGCCAGATGATCTGCTCGGTCCCGTGCTGTGGCTGGTTTCGCCCGCCGCGGCGTTTGTGACCGGCGTTGTGTTGCCGGTCGATGGAGGGTTCAACGCCTATGCTGGGGTCTAATGTACAAACTACACTTTACACGTCTGCAACGGCGGCGGGCGCTCTCTCTGAAGCGCAGATCCGCACGGCGCTGGAGTCCGCGCTGGTTGACCGGCTCCGCGGGCAGCGCGTCCTGGTGCTTATTCCCGACCACACGCGGACACTGCCGCTACCCATGTTGTTCCGCGTCCTGGTCGACCTGCTCAAGCCGGCCCGGCAGCTTGACTTCATGGTGGCGCTGGGAACTCATCTGCCGCTCAGCGACAGCGCGTTGCTGAACCTGGTGGGCCTGTCGCCTGTCGAGCGGGCAGCGGACTATCGCCATGTCGGCCTGATGAACCACGCCTGGGATGATGATGGCGCCCTGGCGACCCTCGGCGTCATCCCGCGCGATCAGGTTCAGGCGCTGGCCGGAGATGTCTGGCATCCCTCGCTGGGGGGCGATGTACCGGTGCGCATCAATCGTCGCGCGCTGGAATGCGACCATCTGCTGATCGTTGGCCCGACCTTCCCGCACGAGGTGGTCGGCTTCTCCGGCGGGACCAAGTATCTGTTTCCCGGCATCTCGGGTCCAGAGATGATCAACGTCACGCACTGGCTCGGCGCGTTGCAGACCATTCTGAACACAATCGGGATCGCGCAGACGCCGATGCGCGCCATGATCCACGCCGCGGCGGACCTGGTGCCCACGCCGATCACGCTGGTGGCGCTGGTGGTGGAGCAGGACGGCATCACGGGGATGTTCGTTGGCCCGCACGAGCCGGCCTTTCAGGCAGCAGCGGAGTTGTCGGCGCAGCGCCACATTACCTGGCTTGATCGCCCGTTTCGGCGGGTGCTGTCGCAGGCGCCGCCCATGTACGACGAACTGTGGACGGCGGCCAAGGCGATGTACAAGCTGGAGCCGGGCATCGCGGACGGGGGCGAAGTGATCGTCTACGCTCCGCATCTGCGCTCGGTCAGCGCGGTGCATGGGCGCTATCTGTACCGCGTGGGCTACCACGTGCGCGACTATTTCCTCAAGCAATGGGATCGCTTCACGGATGTCCCGCTGGGCGTCCTGGCGCACAGCACCCATTTGAAGGGGGCGGGAACGTACGAGAACGGTGTGGAGCGGCCACGCATCCAGGTGACGCTGGCCTCGCAGATCCCCGCCGACGAGTGCGCCGCGCTCAATCTGGCCTATGCGGATCCGGCCCGCATTGACCCCGACGCGTGGCGGGGGCGCGAGGACGAGGGCATCGTAGTTATCCCCAAAGCGGGCGAGCAGTTGTACCGCGTCAAATCCGGCGGCTGACCGGCCGGGGGTCTGGCGTGGAGACGGTTTTTGAAGAGGTTTGGCCTGGCATAGCCGCGCAGGGAAAAGAGGGAAGAACAATGGCGGGCTATCAATTTGGCATGGTGGGGCTGGGCGTGATGGGCGCCAACCTGGCGCGCAATCTGGCGTCGCATGGTTTCAGCGTCGCGGGCTACGATCTGGCGCCGGAGAAGCGAGCCGCGTTTGAGGCGGCGCACAGTGCCGGGGCGCTGGCTGCGTTCGGAGACGTTCCAACCTTTGTCGGCGCGCTTGAGCGGCCTCGCCGGATCATCCTGCTGGTTCCGGCGGGCGTTGTGGACGAGGCAATCGGATCGCTCAAGCCCTATCTGGACGCGGGCGATCTGCTGATCGATCTGGGTAACAGCTTCTTCGGCGATACCGAGCGCCGGGCAGTCGAGTTGGAGCGCGAGGGGTTCCTGTTTATCGGTAGCGGCGTGTCCGGCGGTGAGAAAGGCGCGCTGCGCGGCCCGGCCATCATGCCGGGCGGGCAGCCGGCGGCGTACCGGCTGATCGAGCCGGCGTTTCAGGCTATCGCGGCCAAGGTGAACGGCGAGCCGTGCGTGGCGTATATCGGCCCGCGCGGCGCCGGGCACTACGTCAAGATGGTTCACAACGGGATCGAGTACGGCATCATGCAGGCCATCGCCGAAGCGTACGATCTGCTCAAGCGCGTGGGCGGGGCGTCGGCCTCGGACCTGCACGAAGCGTTCAGCACGTGGAACGCCGCCGAACTGAACAGCTACCTGATCCAGATCACCGCCGAGATTTTCGCCCGGCGTGACGACGCGACCGGCCAGCCACTGGTCGAGCTGATCCTGGACGAGGCGCAGCAAAAGGGCACGGGTAAGTGGACCAGCCAGAACGCGCTCGATCTGGGCGTGCCAACGCACACCATCAACGCGGCGGTTGAGGCGCGGATCATCTCGGCCCACCGCGACGAGCGGCTGGCGGCTTCTGAAGTGTTCCCGGATCCGGGCGAGCGCTTTGCCGGCGATCGTGTGGCTCTGTTCGAAGACGTGCGGGCGGCGCTGTACAGCGCGGTGTTGTGCGCCTATGCGCAGGGGTTCGACCTGATGCAAGCGGCCAGCGCCGAGTATGGCTACAATCTCGACCTGGCCGGCATCGCCAAGATCTGGCGCGGGGGGTGCATCATCCGTGCCGCGCTGCTGGAAGATATCCGCGCCGCGTTTGGGGCACAGCCGGACCTGCCTAATCTGCTGCTGGCCGAGCCGTTCCGCTCCGCAATCGCGCAGCGCCAGGCGGCCTGGCGGCGTGTGATCGCGCTGGCCGTCCGGCATGGAATCCCGGTTCCGGCGCTGTCGGCGTCACTGGCCTATTTTGACGCCTATCGCTCTGCCCGTCTGCCCGCCAATCTGACCCAGGCCCAGCGCGACTATTTCGGGTCGCACACCTATCGCCGTACCGACCAACCGGGCGTGTTTCACACAGAGTGGGAAGCGTAGCGGTCCACATCGGGGCGTCTGGAACACATGCGAAGGAACGCGTTCATGCATCGCGCCGGCGATCGCACGCTTGGGTTGGCTGTCACGTTGTTGGTTCTGATGGCCGGCCGGATTCTCCAGCTTCGGGGTCTGGAACTGAACGAAGACGAGATCTGGACTATCTGGCAGACGCTTGGCTCGCCGCGCCAGGTGCTCGCCTGGACACCGTACGATTGGCCGCCGCTCTACTATCTGGCTCTGGCGGCCTGGAAAGAGGTAGCCGGCTGGCATCCGTTTGCGGCGCGCTACTTCTCAGTTTTGCTCTTCTTGCCCGGCGCGGCGCTGCTGTACCGGGCGATACGGCGTCAGGTCGGTCACCGCGCGGGCTGGTTTGCCATGCTGGCCTACGGCGCGCTGAGCTACATGATCGTTTTGAGCGTCGCGGTTCGCGGCTATATGCTGATGATGACACTGCTGGCCGCGGCGCTGTGGCTCACGCAGCGTTACTTCTACCGGCCAACGGTGCAGCGCGGGCTGGTGCTGGGCCTGACACTGAGCGCAATACTCTACACGCACCTGACCGGCCTGTTTGCCGTCCTCGCGCTCGTGGTCTACTCGCTGGCCCCGGCTCCGCGATCCGTCTGGCGCTGGTGGCTGCCCGGCCTGATCACCGGCGCACTGCTGCTACCCGAGGTGCTTGCCAAAGCGGATATTGTGCTGTCCGAGAGTCGCCTCAACGCGACTGGCGCGCTCGAACTTCCGCCGCTGCTCACGGCCTTTGCGGACCTGTTCCGGCTGGCAACCGGCCGGCTGGCTGCGATCTGGGGTGTGCTGGCGCTGGTGTCGGCGGTGGTGATCCTGGTGCAGCGGGGCCGGGCGCGCGCTCATGGGCTGGTCTGGATGCTGTGGACCATCGGCGGGGCGGTCATATTGTATGTGGCAAACCCGCTGACCGGCTTTTTCCGTCTGCGCTATAGCCTGTGGTTGCTGGTGGGGCTGGTGGTGTGGATCGCGGTCGGTGTGGCGCATCTGCCGCGCTGGGGCCAGGTCGCCGCTGCCGGTGTGCTGGCTGCCGGGCTGCTCGTGCCGCTCTCGCCAGCCGATCTGCATGGCAGTGTGGGTGCTCCGCCGATGATGCTGGTGTTCGACTGGCTTCGCACGCAGATCCGGTGGGGCGATGTGATGGTGGTCGATGAGTCGGTGAACGCGCCGCCGGAAGCGTGGGACTACTACACCCGGCTCTATTTCCCGCACGGCCTGACGTTTGTGCATGATCCGGCGGATCAGCGCCGGGTGTGGTTTGTGACGGTCGATGGGTGGGAAGACCCGGCCCTGTCGGCTGCTGTGCACGAGGGGCGCGTGCCCGGACGCTATGCTGGGCCGTGGGACTTCCTCGTCCGGCTCTACGAAGCACCCCCGAATCGGGACGGAACCTTATTCGACAACGGGATGCGCTTTCACGGCGTGGACATCACCCGGCCTGGCGCCGAACAGCATCCGCCGCTTGCCTGGCGCGAGGGTGAGACGATCGCGCTGCGTCTGTGGTGGACGGTTGACTATCCGGTGCAGCTCGATTACAGCGTGAGCATTCGGCTCCGAACGCCTGAAGGCGACACGCTCGTACAGGTGGACGGTGCGCCGCAGGTTCCCGGAGAGCCGCCGGAGACGAGCCGCTGGCAGCCGGGCCGCTTCTACATCGACGAGCGCACGCTGCGTCTGCCAGACGAGATCCCGTCCGGCTCGTATCCCCTGTTCTTGATCGTCTACCAGTGGTGGGACAACACGCGGATCCCGGTGCCCGGCATGACGGATGAATATATGCTTCCCCTGGAGACGATCGCAGTGAAAGCTTGGTGAGATGCCGGTCAAGAGAACGACGAAAGGGAAAACACTTATGCCGCGAAATGTGATTGTCGCCCAGTCCGGCGGGCCGACGCCGGTCATCAACAATTCCCTGCGCGGGGTGATCGAGGCGTGCCACGACCACCCGGAGACGTTTGGCACCGTCTACGCCGGCTGGCACGGGATCGAGGGCGTGCTGAAAGAGGAACTGCTCGATCTGTCCGCCCAGGATCCGCACGAGATCGCGCTGCTGCGCACCACGCCGGCTGCCGGCTCGATTGGGACCTGTCGCTACAAGCTGAAGGCCAGCCAGCAAGAGGATTTCGAGCGGGTGATCGAGGTCATGAAAGCGCACGACATCGGGTACTTCTTCTACATTGGCGGCAACGACTCGATGGACACGGCGCACAAAGTCTCGCAGTTGGCGGCGCAGCGCGGCCTTGATCTGGTGGCGGTCGGCGTGCCGAAGACGATCGATAACGACGTAGGCGACTCGGCGTTTCAGCTCATCGATCACACGCCGGGGTACGGCAGCGTGGCGCGCTATTGGGCGCTCAACGTCCAGAACCTCAATGAGGAGAACGCCGGCTCCAGCCCGGCCGATCCGGTCCTGGTCGTTCAGGCGATGGGCCGCAAGATCGGCTTTATCCCGGCGGCGGCGCGGCTGGCCGATCCCCGGCGCGAACTGCCGCTGCTGATTGTGCTGGCTGAAGCAAAGCTGACGCTCGACGAGCTGGCCGACGCGGTGAACGACCTGCTCAAGCGCGAGGGTCGCGCGCTGGTGATTGTCAGCGAAGGCTACGACGTAGGCGAGATCGGCGCGCGCAAGGATGCCTTCGGGCACACGGAGTTCGGCGCGAGCAAGATGATG
>DYEN01000116.1 GCA_020725705.1 Anaerolinea sp. | reverse complement strand
TCCTGATCATCGAGCCACAGCCCAAAACGCGGAACGACCGCACCCTCGGCTTCTGGTCGGACCGCCCCACCCCCTTCGACACCCTGATCTACCGCTCGTGGGACCGACTGCGTGTCGCCACTGGAGAGACAGAACAGGTTCATCCGTGTGGCCGCTTCCGCTACCACGTGATTCGCGGCATCGACTTCTACCGGTACATGGATAGCGAGCTGGCGCGCTTCCCCAGCGTGACCCGCGTGCAGGCCGCCGTCGACCGGATCGAAGACGGCCCCGCCGGCGTGCTCGTGCATGCGGCAGGACAGACTTACGCCGGGCGGTGGGTGTTCGACAGCCGCTTCTACCTGGCGGAGCTGGCGGCAGATCCCGCTCACAAAGGGGCGCTTGTACAGCGTTTCGTCGGTTGGGAAATCGAGACGCCACACGACACCTTCGACCCGACCACGCCGATCTTCATGGACTTCCGCGTCCCACAGCGCGGCGACGTGCGCTTCTGCTACATTCTGCCCTATTCGGCGCGGCACGCGCTGGTCGAGTTCGTCGCACATGGACCAGAACCCGGCGCCGAGCTACATTTGAAGCGCTATATCGAGAAAACGCTGGGGATTCGCGCCTATCAGATCGTCGCGAAGGAAGGCGGGGCGTCGCCGCTGAGCGCAGGCACCTTCGCGCGGCGCAGCAGCCCGCACGTCATGCGGATCGGCACGGCAGGCGGGCGCATCAAACCATCGTCCGGGTACGGCTTCACACGGATGTTGGCGGACTCTGAAGCGATCGTCGCTTCGCTGCTGCGCGCCGGGCACCCCTTCGATGTGCCCGGGGACAAGCCGTTTTTCCGTTTCTGCGACGCGCAGATGCTGCGCCTGATGCGCGTGCGTCCAACGTGGATCAAGCCGCTCTTCGGGGCGCTGTTCCGCCGCAGCCCGCTGCCGCGCATTTTCGCCTTTCTCGACGAGACTACGACGGCCGGGCAGAATGTGGTGCTGACGCTTAACCTGATCCCGGAGCTGGCCGCCCAACTGCTGGCAGGCGCCTCGCGCAAGCCATCTCAGCAGCCTGCCAGTCGGGCAGACAAGCGCGCGACCTGGCTGTAGGGATGCGGCGCGCGGGTGCGCCTACGGGCGCCCGCGCAAGCGCCTCCCTGCGCGCACCAGCCATTCCCCGCTGATCCAGTCCTCAGGTGGCTCGCCCGGCACGGCATACGTGAGATCGAGCCGCAGGGTCACCCCCGGCCACGGCACGGCGGCGTACACGCTGCGGAATGTCTCGACGCCCGGCAGATTGAAGCCGTGCGGCTCTGGAAACAGCGCGTCGAGCGAGGCGCGATCCAGATCGGTATCGCAGTGGAACTGTAGCAGGGGCGACGTGACATAGCCGTAAGTCAGCTCAAACTTCGGCACGCGCGCCCCGTCGAATGCCGCGATTTCGCCGCCGAACTCGTCCCCGCTGGCCGGAAGCACAAACGGCATCTCGGCATCCACGTCCGGATAGTGGTAGAGGTTGGCGGCAGCGCCCAGCACATCGAGCAGGCGCTCCCAGGCCGAGAGCGGAACGCGTGCCGTCGGGAACTCGACCCCGCTGTGATCTACACGGATGACGTGCCCCCTCAAGCGCGCGGCAATCTCGCCCACGTCCAGCGGGGGATGGTCCGGCGTGACCGGCTCGGGTGTGGGCAGCCGCACCGGGTCGCGCGAATCCCAGCCCATCACGCGCACACCCCCCATCTCGATCACTACCAGGCCGATAGTATCGAGAACGACGGTTGGGCGATCCACGCGGGAAAGCTCCAGTGTCGTCGCCGGGATCGCGCCGGGCGGATAATCGGGCACGATCACCAGACGATCGCCCAGCCAGTCCGCCTGGGGCGTGCTTTCCAAAACCGGGGCAAACGCCTTAAGCCACAGCGAAGAAGACGCATTATAGGGAAGAAGATAGCGAATCTGGTGTAACCGATTGCCCAGCATGACTGCCCCTTGCTGCACCTGTCGCGTCCCTTCATCATAATAGAAAACGTGCGTCAGGGGGATACCGCATCGCCGGCCCGGTTGCGAATCCTCTTAAGCCGGACAGTTCTGCTAAAACCTGGGTGACGCCTACATGTGTTGTGCAGAAAGGGTGTGGCATGAAGCGGATGATGATCGGCACGGAAGAGGGATTTGAGGTGCTGGCGACAACGAGCCGCTCGCAGGCCGCGTCAATGGTCCTGGCACCCGGCGAGTCAACCGGCGGCCCAGACAACCGCCACGCCGCGAGTGACCAGTGGCTCTTCGTGACCGAGGGGCGCGGCTCCGCGCTGGTCGAGGGTCAGCGCGTCCCGCTCCAGCCGGGAACTCTGCTGCTGATCGAAGCCGGAGAGGCACACGAGATCACCAACGAAGGCGACGGGCCGCTGGTTTCGGTTAACGTCTACGCGCCGCCGGAATACTGAGCACCGCCAGCGCACCTGCAAGAAAGAACGATCTTGTGCCCACCGGTGAGATAATCCCTGCCGGGTTCGACCCGGATTTCGACGATCGCGCCTGGAACGATGCCTGGCAACACCTGCCTATCGCGCCGATTCCACCCGGACGGCATCCCGGCGGCTACCGCGTCGAGCGGCAGACGGTGCGCGCCATCCCCATCTTCGACCGCGTCTACCAGCTCAGCGCGCCGCTGGACTGCCGCCTGCTGTTCGACCCGGACGGCCGTCTGTGGATGTCCGACACGCCGCAAGAGCGGATCATGATGGTCAACAACGGGCGCCGCTCGCGTGGGCACGTCCTGATCGGCGGTTTGGGCCTCGGCCTATATCCGCAGTACGCGGTTGCTGGCGCGGCGGGCCAGGCAACGGCTTTCACCGTCATCGAGCGCAGCGCGGTAGTGTGCGACATCGTCGCGCCGACGCTCACGCGGGCGCTGGATGCCCCGCTGGAGATCCGTCTCGGAGATATCGCTGCGTTCCTGGCCGGGACGGCTACGACGCGCTTCGACACGATCTTTCTGGATGTGTGGGACACGCTGGACGCTGCCGCCCTGCCCTACGTCAACGCCCTGCGCGATCACGCGCTGCGCCACCTGACCCCGGAGGGGCGGGTTTTGCTATGGGGCTATGGCTGGATGCTGGAGCTGTTTGAGACTGCCTGCCGGCAGGTGCTCGCCGTGCCGCCGGACGCACGCCGCGGGTGGCTGCTGGCACAAGCCGGTGACGCGCCGCAGGCGATTCCATTGCTTATGCCGGTGATCGAGCATTTTGCAGACGATCCGGTCGAAGACGAAGCGCCCGCGCTGGCCTGGTGCCGGCGGCATGCCCTGACGCTGACCGCCGCGCCGGACGGCACGTCCGCCTATCCTACCGGGTGAACCTCGATCAGAATGCGCGTGCCCTGGCCGGGGGCGCTGGTTAGCTCGAAACGGGCGCCGACGGCTAGCGCGCGCTCGCGCATGGATGTCAGACCCAGATGCCCCGGATACGACGCCGACGCGTCGAACCCGATGCCGTTGTCTTCCAGCTCGAGCCGGACCCCGCCCGGCTCGCAGTGCATATGCACTTTGGCGCGTGTAGCCCGCGCATGTTTGACCGTGTTGTGCAGCGCCTCGCGCGTGATACGATAGAGCGCCTCTTTAACGGCGATTGGCAGGTCCGGCTCGTCGCACAGATCGGCGTCCACGTCGATCATGTGGCGTGCCTGGAGCGACGCAACCTGAGCGGCCAGGGCCGCCTTCAACCCGTCGTTCTCCAGCAATTCAGGGCGCAGCTCGAAAATCAGCGCACGCATCTCGGACAGGCCGGCTTCGGCCAGAGACAGCACATAATCGAGCGGCTCGGCCAGCTTGGCAGGCCCGCGCTCAAGCAGTTTTTGAGCGGTCCGCGTGCCCAGCGCGATCCCGTACAGCGCCTGCGACACGGAGTCGTGCAGTTCGCGGGCCAGCCGGTTCCGCTCTTCGTAGACGGCCAGATCGTGAGCCGCCCGATAGAGACGCGCATTTTCCACGGCTACCGCCATCAGGTCGGCCAGGGTGGACATTACGCGGATATCCGCCTGCAGAAAGCGCTCCGGCTCCGGTGATTGGACCACCAGCACACCGACAACCTGTTTGGCGGCGATCATCGGCACGGCCATCTCGGAGCGTGCGCCGGGCAACCCCGGAGACAGCACCCCTCCCGGCGCGATCGACGCATCGTTGACCATCACACCCTGGCGGATGCGGGCCGCGCGGGCCACCAGCGAGCGCGGGTCATCGAGCGCGATGCGGTGCACCGGCTGGCTGTCGGACTCAGGGACCGACACAAACAGGCCGGCCTCGGCATCCAGCAGGTAGATGTCGAGCCAGTAAGCCGCGAAGCTGGCGCGCGTCAGCTCGATCATCGTGCTCAGCAGGCGTTCTAGGTCCAGGACACGCGCCGCCGCCGCGCTCACCTTCGCGACGGTTTCCAGTTCCAGTACGCGCTGCGCCGCTTCGATGTGTGCTTCACGCTGCGCCAGATAGGCGCGGCGGCTGGTCACCACCGAGGCAAGAGTCGGCCGGATGGCGCGGATCAGCCGGCGCAGGTCTTCGGGGAAGGTTTGCGGCTCTTCCCACACCAGAATCAGCAACCCGTGCCACAGTTCGCCTGCCATCAGTGGCAGCGCGATCAGGGCGGGCCAGGACAGCGCCTGCGCGATAGATTTCGCCCGCTGTACATCGGGACGCGGATCGTCCAGCACGTTTTCGATGAAGACCGGCTCATATGGCGCATCGTGAGTCATGCGCAGCAGCGGATAGTTATCCAGCCGATACGAGGCGACCGGCAAAGGCAAGACCTCACCCCGGGCCGGACGGTGCACCCGCAGGGCCACACTGCGGACTTCCGTCGGCGGGTCGTCTTCCGTCGCATCGGAATAAGCCAGCGACGAGAGCACCACACCGTACGGCTCGACCACCTGCGCAACCGCATCCAGAATCGCTTGCTCGTCGGTCGCCTGCGACAGTGCGGCGCTAACCTGGGCCAGGGCTTCGGCTTCGACCCTTGCTTGCTCGATCTCCTCTCGGAAGCGAATCCGTTCCAGCGCCGCCGGAACCAGCTCGCCAATGCTGGCCGCCAGCCGTTTCTCGCGCTCCGAATAGTGATGCGGCTGTTCCGATTCAAAGCCCAGCAGGCCGATAAAACGGTCTTCCAGGCACAGCGGAACGGCCAGCAGCGAATGATACCTGTAGCGCCCGGCGGTGTCGGCGGTGGTGGCGTCGAGCAGGATGCGATCGGCAGCGTCGTCGACCGCCAGCAACCGGGTGCGGTCAAGCTGCCGCACGAAGGGGATCTCGTCGATGAGAACCTGCGCCCCCAACGGCCAGCGGCTATCCGGCGTCTTGGCGACCAGCGTCATATGGCGTGCCGCATCGAAATCAAAGGCTTCCCAGACCCACAGCACGATGCTAAGCGCGCTCATCTCAAGCTGCGCCAGGGCGTCGACAATTTCCTGATAGGTGCGCGCGGCGTTGATTCCCCGGCTGGCCCGGTAGAGCAGCTCGCGCTCTTCGCGTGCGTCCTCTGCGGTCAGGTAGGCGCGACGGCTGGCGACCACCGACGGGAGCGTTTGCAGCAGCCCGGTGTAGATCGCCACCTCCTGATCGGTGAACACGTGCGGCTCGCGCCAGCCAATGCTGAGCAGCCCCTGCCACCGTCCATAGCTGTGCAGAGGCAGCAAAGCTATCGCCCGCAGCCCATGCAGATGCAGCAGCTCGCGCCCGATCGGGTCAACGCGCTCGTCGGATGTGCTGTCTGCAACCAGAATCGGCTCTTCCGGGCGTGCCGTCCAGCGCCCGGAGAGCGCAAAGTCCGCAATCGCGATCGGGCGCCCTATGCGCAGGGCGTCATCCTGCACCGCCCCGTCCTGCCACCGCGCGACATTGATCACCTGCACCGGCCTGCCCTGCTCGTCGGGTATGACGTAGCTGAGCATGATCAGGTCCGGCGGGTGCCGGTCGGCATACAGGGCCACCGCGCCGACGATCTGGGCCTCGTTGGTTGCCTGCGAGAGCGCCGTGTTCACCTGCAGCAGGCGCTCGGCTCGCCGGGCACGCTCGCGGTTCTGATCGCTGAGGCGAACCGAGGCGATCACCGGAGCGGCCTGCTGAATGATTGCGGTAAAGATTCGCACATCGCGCTCGTTAAACAGCGTCGGCTCGCGCCAGCTAAAGACCAGCAGGCCGATCCAGTTGCCGCTCTTGTGCAACGGTAGAATAACCGTGCTTCGCACACCGGCCTGCTCGAAATATGGCCGCGTTGTCGTGTCGAGCAGGTCCGATGTTTCCACGTCCGCGACGATCAGGGGGCGATTGGGCGTCGTAATCCACTGGCGGCTAAAGGGGCGGTAGCGGTCCAGGTCAAACTGGGTACCGTCGGCCCACGGGCGTGGCGTGCCGCGCGTCCACTGGGCGGCCAGCTGGAGTGCGGACGGTTCGCCGTCGGCGTCCGGCTGGATGTAGAACAGGGTTCCGGCGGCGGCTTCATTGTCTCGAGCGTAGTCACTCACCGCTTCCAGCCATTCGGCGGGCGTTGAAGCCTGCGTGAGCTTGTTCGACATGGAATACAGAATGTCGATTTCGTCACGCGGCCGGGTCGCGTTCGTCATGGGCATCAGTCTCTAGAGGCTGTCGACCAGGCCCAGGCGTACCGCGTACAGCGCCGCCTGGGTCCGGCTGGCGACATTGAGCTTGCTGAGGATATTGCTCACGTGCGTCTTGACGGTCTTTTCGCCGATGCTCAGATGTTGGGCGATTTCCTTGTTGGAAAAGCCGAGCGCGATCTCGCGCAAGACCTCGGTCTCGCGCTCGGTGAGGGTTTCGGGGCTGTCCGGCATGCGTACCTCGCGCATCAGCCGCGCGGCGGCTTCCGGTGAAAGCTGTACCTGGCCCTGTGCCGCCGCTTTGATGGCCCGCACCAACTCGTCAGCCTCGGTATTCTTGAGCAGGTAGCCCACGGCACCAGCACGCACCGCGCCGACCACTGAGCTATCTTCCAGCACACTCGTCAGGGCGATGATCTCGGTTTCGGGTAGCTCGCGGCGCAAAATGGAGATCGCCTGAATACCGTCCAGTTCAGGCATCAGCAGGTCCATCAACACCACGTCGGGCCGCAATTCGTGGGCAAGCTCGACTGCCTGCCGTCCGTCGCAGGCTTCACCTACAATCTCGATCTCGTCGTCCAGGCTTAGAAACATCTGCAAGCCCTGGCGCACTACGGCATGATCATCTGCAATCAGCACACGGATCGTCATGCCCGCCCCTCTCGCCGCCCATACACCATCTATGAAACACCTTCACTATAACATTGATCAATAATTTCTGAAATAGCCTTTTTACTTATTGGCGGGCCTGTAACCCGCTCACCCGGCTCCGCCGAAAGTCCGAGGGCAAGATACGACCTTTTCCAGACGCCGTATCCGCCGCCTGCCATAACAATTTAGAGACAGTCGGCTTGCAGCCTGGAAGAGCACCTGCCCAAAGGTGCTCCCGACCGTAGGGCGGACCGGGCGCGTCGACTCGCGCGGTCTGCGCTGAGCCGCCCACCCGGAGTATCCGGCCGAGCGGCCACAGCAAGCTACACTGCATAGACATTGTCAGGGGGGAACACAAAGATGAACACCTGGTTGAAGCGCGGATTGTTGGTGGTGGGGGTGCTGGTTGGCGTGCTGGTTTTGGCCGTCGGCGCGGCAGTAGCTTATGGGCAGCTCACCTACAGGCGCACGATCGAGCGCGACCTCTATCCGATTGAAGCGGATACCAGCCCTGAGGGAATCGCACGGGGCAAATATCTGGTCGAGCACGTGATCGCATGCAGCGGCTGCCATTCGGAACACGACGGCGGTGTGCTGAGCGGAACATTCGAGAACGTCTCACTCGGCCCCATCCGGGGGACGATCAGCTTCTCCAATCTGACACCGGACGTTGAAACCGGGCTGGGAGCGTGGTCCGACGCGGAGATCGCGCGTGCCATCCGCGAAGGCATTGGCCGCGATGGTCGCGAGCTGTATATCATGCCGTCGCAGAAGTTTCACAAGATGAGCGACGCCGATGTGGCGGCGATCGTCGGCTATCTGCGCAGCCTGGAGCCGGTGCGCAACGAACTGCCCGAGATGTCCGGCAACATCTTCGGCAAAACGGCTCTGGCACTGCACCTGCTGACACCCGGCGCGGTTGGGGATCCTATCACAGCGCCGCGTGTAGCCCCGGATCCCGGCACGCTCGCCTATGGTGAATACCTGGTGACGATCGGACTATGCCGGGACTGCCACGGTGAGAGTCTGCGGGGTGGGAAGTCTCCGGCTGCCGACGCGCTCCCCGCACCGAATCTGACTTCATCCGGTCACCTGGGGGCGTGGACCGAAGCGCAGTTTATCGATACGCTGCGCTTTGGAACGACCCCCGAAGGGCGCCTGCTGGACCCGGAGCAGATGCACTGGCCGCTCTACGGCCAGATGACCGACGAAGACCTGAGCACCATCTTTCAATACCTGCGGTCGCTGCCGGCGGACTAAAGCCACCGGGCGGCTGCACAAGGGAAACATACGCATCGACCGTGCCAATGCGGAT
>DYEN01000115.1 GCA_020725705.1 Anaerolinea sp. | reverse complement strand
GACGAGATCGAAAAGGCCCATCCGGAGACCTTCAACATGCTCTTGCAGATCATGGAAGAGGGTCATCTCTCGGATGCGCGCGGGCGCCGGGTGGACTTCCGCAACGCAATCATCATCATGACCAGCAACGTCGGCGCCGAAACCATCAAGAAGGGCACCACGCTTGGCTTTGACGTGCCCGAGCTGGATGGCGAGCGCTCGCGCGAGGAAGCCTACGAGGACATGCGTCGCAACGTGATGGACAAGCTGCGCCGCACCTTCCGTCCCGAGTTCCTCAACCGCGTGGACGCGACGGTCGTCTTCCGCGCGCTGACCCCGGCCGAGATCGAGGAAATCGTCGATCTCGAGCTGCGCAAGGTCAACGACCGCCTGGCCGACCGCGCGATGAGCCTGCGTGCCACCCCCGCGGCCAAGAAATATCTGGCCGAAAAGGGCTACGATCCGGACTACGGCGCGCGTCCTCTGCGCCGCCTGATCACCAACATGGTCGAGGACCAGCTTTCGGACGTGATCCTGGCGGGCGAGGTCAAGCTGGGGAGCACGGTCGAGATCGACTACGACCCCGAGGCAGACAAGCTCACCTTCTCCGAAGTGGAGCCGACGCTGCCTCTCGGCGAGCCGGCCTGATCGCTGCTGGACTTTACAACAAACGGCTGTCGAGCGTTCGGCAGCCGTTTTTTTATTTGAGTTTGTTTGAGCGCATGGCGTAGTCATACTGCGACTGTTGCCGGGCCATGGCTGGCGGGTTGCACGAATTTTTTCTGAATTTTCGAGGCAAAGATCCGAAATTCGATTAAGATTCAATTAATCCTGGAACATCGCCAGGGCAGGGGGTGGAGCCAGCATGCCCTACTCGGTGTTGATCGTTGATGATGACCAGCAGGTTCGCATGATGTTCCGGCTGGTGCTGGAGCGCCATGGTTACATGGTTGACGAGGCATCGAACGGGGCGGAAGCCCTGCGGAAACTGCTCAACCAGACGCCGGACGTCATCCTGCTAGACATCTTGATGCCGATGCTGGGCGGCGAGGCCGTGCTCCAGCGCATCCGGCAGATGCCTTCGCTCTACAACACCAAAGTCCTGGTCGTGACAGCCTATCCCCGCTTTGAGAAAACCGCGAACCTCAACCATGTCGATCGCTTCCTGGTCAAGCCGATCCTGCCTGTCCATCTAGCGCAGGCCGTGGCCGAAGTCCTCGCCATCGAAGACGCGAAGCTTGAAAGCGACCGGCAACCTTAAGCCCGTCCACAGCGCACTGGTCCGCCGCCTCTCCGCACGCTACAATTGCGCCTTATGTGCCCGAGGTATCTCCGTTTCCGCGCGGCGGCTGCTGCGCTGCTTGCCCTGATGCTCTTGCTTGCCGCCTGCTTGCAGGCGGAGCCGCTTGCACCCACCGGCGAGATGTCCACTGCCACCGGGGCGGCGCTGGCCGCTTCGCCGAGCGCCGTGATCGCGGTCGAGCGCGCGGTGGTATTTCCGGTGCCGGATCGCAGCGCCGAGCCGCTGACTTATCTCTTTCAGCGCGAGCGCGTGCCGGTGCTCGGCCAGAGCGCGGATGGTGCGTTCTGGCTGGTGACGATCGAGGACCGCCAGGGGTGGATTCTGGCCGCGCAGGCCGACCGGGTGGATGGCGGTGGCGCGCTGCCCGTTGTCTCGGCGGACACGCCCGCGCCCACCGTCGCGGCCACGCCGTCCCCCGTGCCGCCCTCTCCGACCTCCACGGAGCGCCCGACCCCAGGCCCCTCGCGCACACCTGCGCCAACACGCACGCCCGCGCCGACCAGTGCCGTGCTCGACCTGCCCGACGCGAGCGATACGCCCGCCGTGCCGCCTATCTGGCCGGGCACGCCGCCCCCGCTGACGCTTGAGCTGCCGCCCGGCTGGCAGGCCGCGCATATCTTGCTGCCGTTCCGCACGCCGGTGACCGTGCGCGAGGTGCCGATGTCGCTCTACGAAGGCACGCTGCCCGGTGGCGCCAGCGGGCATCTCTACCTGTTCTGGGGCTTCCCCAACGTCACCACTCCCAGCGGCGAGGTGAACCTGTGGACCGACGCGCTCCAGATCCTGCGTGGGTCGCTGGTGGACCAGTCCTGCAACCTGGGGATCGACTTGGAGCAAAAGACCTATCGGGTCGGCGGGCACGAAGCGGTGGGCACGCTCTTTTCGGCGGTGGACTGCGAGGGCGAGCCGGACACAGCCGGCTACTTCGCCGCCCTGCAAGTCGATGGCGGGAACTACGCCTTTTTCTTCGCCGTCGAGCCGCCCGGCGCGTTTGCCGACCAGTTTCCCGTGCTGCAAGCGGTTCTGGACAGCGTTCGCTTTGAGCCGCCACCGGACGGCAACCCCTGACACGGGCAGATCACGCTTGGCACAGGCGCGGCCGGTGGCTATACTGGAGCCGCACAGCCGCCGCAGTCTCATCGAGGGATGCCCTTGAGCCGTAACACGGGCCACCTGCTCGTAATCGATGTCGAATCAACCTGTTGGGAAGGCGCTCCGCCAGAAGGTCAGGAACCGGAGATCATTGAAATCGGCGTGTGCCTGCTGGACGCGCGCCGTGGCGAGCGCCTCTCGCGCGAGAGCATTCTGGTCCGGCCCGAGCGGTCCACGATCAGCGCGTTCTGCGCGCAGCTCACCTCGCTGACACCGGCCAGGCTGGAGCACGGCGTCTCGTTTGACCGTGCCTGCGCGATCCTGCGGCGCAAATACGGCGCGCCGCACCGCGTCTGGGCCAGCTATGGCGGCGACGACCGCCGCAAGTTTGAGCGGCAATGCACCGCGCGCGGCGTCGCGTATCCATTCGGCGCCAGCCATATCGACATCAAGAGCCTGTTCGCGCTGCTGTACGGTCTGCCGCACGAGGTCGGGCTGCTTTCCGCTCTGGAGATGGTCGGTGTTCCGGTCGAAGGGACGCATCACCGCGGGGCGGACGATGCATGGAACGCCGCCGGGCTGCTGGCGACGCTGCTGGCGCGCTGGCGCCAGGCGGTCGGGGATGAGGCCATCCCGCACACAGAGGAACTGTAAGCGCGCTGCGCATGGTACGACCGGGGAGATACAGGTGAAACATCGTCTGATGGCTGCTCTTGTGGGCCTGGCTGCTGCCCTGATTGTGATGAGTCCGGCCCTGGCGCAGGGCGAGCCGCGCACGGGCGGCGCGACCGTCTCGCTGGCCGGGCAGTGGCTCCGCCAGGGGCAGGCGGGGTTTGTCTCGGTGCGTGGCGAGGGGATCGCAGACGTGCGCGCTCTTTTCCAGGGACGGCTCTATTACTTCTATCCCGACGGCAGCCGCTATGTCACCCTGCTCTCGGCGGCGGTGGACACCGAGGTGAAAGACCAGCCTTTGCAGGTCATCGTGCGCTACACTGACGGCCGTACCGAACAGATCGAGACCATGATCCCCATCAACTGGGGCAACTATGCGCGCGGCGCGGTGATGCTGCCGGCAGCGCTGTATTCCCTGCTGGATCCCGAAGTCAACCGCGCCGAAGACGCCAAAATGGCGAACATCATCAGCCGCTTTACGCCGGAACGCTACTGGGCCGGCGGGTTCGTCCAGCCGAACCCCGGCGAGATCGTCGGTTACTTTGGCGCAACACGCCTCTACAACGAGTCTTACTGGTACACCCACACCGGGCTGGACACCTCGATGCCGGAAGGCACGCCCGTCACTGCCGCTGCCAACGGGCGCGTGATCCTGGCGGGGGCGCTCCCGATTCGCGGCGGGTATGTCCTGATCGACCACGGCTGGGGCGTCTACAGCGGTTACGCGCATCTGTCGCAGTGGCTGGTTGTGCCGGGGCAGTGGGTGCGCCAGGGCGACGTGATCGGCCTGAGCGGCAACACAGGCCGCAGCACCGGCCCACACCTGCACTGGGAGATGGCCGTCGGCGGGGTGTGGGTCGATCCACAGGCGTTCCTCGAACTCGGCCTGACGCTCGAGCCGACGACCTGATCGGTTGCTCTACAGCCCGATTCTACGCCTGGCCGGGCCATCAGCCCGGCTTGTTGTTTCATAGCTGTGTCACCCCTACAATAGTAGAAGATCGAACCGCCGAGAGAAATGCGATTGCGCAAGCGGGAGAGCCGGGTTTCTGTGTCGCAATCGAGGAGCTGCGCGGATGTACCACCTTCGAGAGCTGCTGATCGGGTCCCCACTACCCACACAGCAGCTCGCCCACGAACGGTTAGACATGGTGCGTGCCCTGGCTGCGTTTTCGCCGGACGCGCTTTCGTCCATCGCCTACGCGAATCAAGAGATTTACCTGGGGCTGGTGGTGGCCGGTGCCGCCGGGCTGGTCTATTCCTGGCGGATCGGGCTGGCGGTCGCGTTATTGCTGGGGATGCTCGCCCTCTCGTACGCTCAGACGATCCACGCCTACCCACACGGGGGCGGGTCTTACACGGTGGCGCATGAAAACCTGGGGGCGTTCGCCGGGCTGGTGACAGCAGCCGCCCTTCTGATCGATTATACGCTGACGGCGGCGGTTAGCCTGACCGCAGGCGTTGCGGCGCTGGCTTCGGCCTTTCCCACGCTGTGGCCGTACCAGACTGCTCTGGCGCTGCTGTTCCTGCTTCTCATCACGCTCGCGAACCTGCGCGGTCTGCGCGAAACGGGCGCCATGATGGCTGTGCCGGTCTATTTGTTTCTGTTCTGCTACCTGACTATGCTCGCGGTGGGCCTGATCCGGGCGCTGACAGGAGAGTCGCGTGACTTCGCCGCTACAGCCCCCGCTGCCACCGAGAGCCTGACCACGCTGCTTATTCTTCACACGTTCGCTTCCGGGTGTACGGCGCTGACCGGTATCGAAGCGATCAGCAATGGTGTCCCTGTCTTCCGGGCGCCCGAAGCCCGTCATGCCAGCCGCACGCTGGCGGTGATGGCGGCTCTGATGGTTTGCCTCTTCCTGGGTTCGGTTGGCCTGACGCAGTACTTTGCCATCATCCCGCGCAGCGATGAGACTGTCCTGTCCGCTCTGGCCCGCCTGGTGCTTGGCGATACGCTACCCTATTACGTCGTGCAGATGTCCATGCTGGCGATCCTGGTGGTGGCTGCCAACACCAGCTTCGCCGGATTCCCCCGTTTGGCGTCGATTCTGGCGCAAGACGGGTATATGCCGCGCCAGCTTTCCTTCCTGGGGGATCGGCTGGTGTTCTCGAATGGAATGCTGCTCTTGGCGGGGCTGACCGCTCTGCTGGTTGTTGGCTTTGGGGGTGACACGCACGCCCTGATCCCACTCTTTGCAGTTGGCGTCTTCGTGGCCTTCACACTCTCACAAGCAGGTATGGTGGTGCATTGGGTCCGGCTGCGCGGCTCTGG
>DYEN01000002.1 GCA_020725705.1 Anaerolinea sp. | reverse complement strand
CCCTGCGCCCCGACCATATTGAGATTGCCAGTATCGCAGCCATCGGCGCGATTACCGGCGGGACGCTGACCATCGAAGATGTCAACCCGGCGGACATGCAGCTTATTCGCCGCGTCTACGCGCGCCTGGGGATCAATCTGTTCCTGAGCGGCAGCACCCTGTTCGTGCCCGCGCATGAATCGCTGACCGTTTCGCAGAGCGCCGAAGAGCTGGACGTGCCGATCGAGACCGCGCCATGGCCGGGTTTCCCTTCGGACCTGGTCGCCATGACGGTGGTCATCGCCACCCAGGCGCGGGGCACGACGCTGATCCATGAAAAGCTGTTCGACAACCGTCTGCTCTTTGTCGACAAACTCACAGCGATGGGCGCTCAGATCGTGCTGTGCGATCCGCACCGCGCGCTCGTGGTGGGGCCGTCTGCACTGCATGGCGAATATCTTGACACGCCGGATGTGCGGACGGGTCTGGCCCTGCTGGCGGCGGCGCTCTGCTGCCGCGACAGCAGCGTCACCATCGATAGTGCGGAGCTGATCGACCGCACCTTCGAGAATGTCGTCAGCAAACTGGTGGGACTGGGTGCGCAGATCGAGGTTGTCGACCGTTGAGTGAGCCAACCCCTGTTCGCCAGATCATTGGCGAGGTCACGGCCGGGGCCGCCGTCCTGGGCGACGGTCGGCCGGTCGTTGCGTTGCACGGTTGGGGCGGCGCGATCCGCAGCTTCTGGCCGGTGGCCGAGCAGCTTGCGCCGCGAGGATACCAGGTTCACGTTTTGGACCTGCCGGGCTTCGGCAGCAGTGATCTGCCGCCGCGCCCGTGGGACGTCACCGACTACAGCCGCTTTGTGCTCAACTATCTCGATGCTGCCGGGCTGGCGCGTGTGGACCTGATCGGCCATTCGTTCGGCGGCCGGATCGGCCTGGTCCTCGCCGCAGACCATCCGGAGCGTGTGCGAAAGATGGTTCTGGCGAGCAGCGCGGGCATCCCCACGACGCCGACGCTGTGGCAGCGCGTGCGCAGCACGGGCGCGCGGGCGGCGCGCATCACGCTGGACGGACTGGGTATGACGGATCTCCGCGCGCGGCTGCAGCGCCGCTACAACCAGCGCTACGCCTCGCAGGATTACCTGACGGCGGGCGCGCTGCAAGAAACGTTTGTGCGCGTGATCCGCGACGATCTCAGCCCGTATGCCCGGCGTGTCCAGGCCCCTACCCTGCTGATCTGGGGCGATCAAGACGCTGACACACCGCTCTGGCAAGGCCGACGCCTCGAAGCGCTGATCCCCGACGCCGGTTTGGTGGTGTTCCGCGGCGCGGGGCATTTTGCCTACCTGGAGCGACTCCCCGAATTTCTCCGGATTGTCGAACATTTTCTCGGGTCGGGAGACTAGCCGACGATGACCGCGCTCTTGATTCTCATCTGGCTGTTTGGCGCGCTGTTCCGGGTCTGGCGGCTGGCGCGTTATTTCCAAATCGAAGGCTACGACAACCGGCGCTATTTGCGCTGGCTGGCGGGGCGCATCGAGCGCCTCGTCATGGTACGCGCGCTGATTTTCGCGGGTGTGGCCCTGGTGGCGACGATCGCACTTGCGTTGACGGGGCAGAACAGCGAGCTGATCTACCTGCTGATCTGGGGCATCTCCGGGGTGATGGCGGTCTGGCCGGAGCCCGTCAAGGAGATCAAGCAGCGGTTCAAGCTCACGCAGCGCGCCGCCCGTCTGTTGATCACGGCCTACGCCCTGACGATCGTTGCCACGATCGGCGCCGTCGTCGCGCTCGACATCCTGTTCGCGCTCTCCACCACGGCGCAGTTCGCGGCGTACACCGCGCTCGGCGTCGTAATCTATCACCTCAGCGCGCTGGTTCTGCCGCTGGCAAACCTGATCATGCACCCGGTCGAAGCGGGCTTCCGCTGGATGTTCCGCCGCCGCGCAGCTAACACGCTGCGCCGCGCCAATCCGACCGTCATCGGCATCACGGGCAGCTACGGCAAGACCAGCACCAAGGAATATCTGGCGCATATCCTCAACGGTCGCTATCGCGCTTATGCCACGCCCAAGAGCTACAACACACTGATGGGCGTCTGCCTCGCGATCAACGACGGCCTGGCAAATGATCTGAGTCACGATTATTTCATCGTCGAGATGGGCGCGTACATGCCCGGCGAGATCGCAGCTATCTGCGATCTGGTCAGGCCGCAGATCAGCATTGTGACAGCCGTTGGCCCTCAACACCTGGAACGCTTCGGCAGCCTGGAGAACACCGCGCGCGCCAAATACGAGATTATCGAGGCGCTGCCGCCCGACGGAACCGCAGTCTTCAACTGGGACGACCCGCTTGTGCGTGCCATGTACGAGCGAGGATATCCCAAAAACAGGATCGGCGTGACGTGGCAAAACACCGATCTCGCGCAGCAACTGCGCTTTCACGCGCGCAACATCCGCAGCACGCTAGACGGCCTGCAGTTCGACATTCTGGATACCGAGACCGGCGAGGAACAGCACATTACGACGCGTCTGGTCGGCCAGCACAACGTGACAAACATCCTGCTCGCTGCGGCGGCGGCGCGTGTGGTAGGCATGTCCCTGGGGGAGATTGCGCTGCGCGTCGCGTCGCTGGAACCGGCAGAACACCGCTTGCAACGCCGGGTGCTACCCGGCGGGGTGACCGTCATCGACGACGCTTACTCGGCCAATCCGGTCGGCGCTCAGAACGCGCTGAACGTACTGAGTCTCTACCGCAACGGGCGGCGCGTGCTGATCACGCCCGGCATGGTCGAACTAGGGCCACTCCAGGATGAGGAGAACCGCAAGCTGGGTTGGCAGGCAGCGCAGGTCTGCACCGATATCATCCTGGTCGGCGCCGAGCAGACGCGCCCGATCCAGCAGGGGATCCGCCAGGCCGCTTTTCCGGAAGACCGGCTCCAGATCTTCGACACGCGTGAAGAGGCGATCGCCTGGTTCAACACGGCGCTGCGGCCCGGTGATGCAGTCTTGTTTCTAAATGACCTGCCGGATACGTATCTGTAGCCCGTGGGCAGGTCAGGCTCACTAAGAAAGAGGCGGATGATGGCTACTCGCTCCGGTATCAAGACAGTTGGTGTGATCTTCGGCAGCCGCTCGGTCGAGCACGACGTCTCGATCGTTACTGCGCAGCAGGTGATGCAGGCCCTTTCTTCGGACAGGTACGATGTGGTGCCGATCTACATCACCCGCGACGGGCGCTGGCTGAGCGGCCCGGCGCTGCGCGAGCTGAAGACCTTTCAGACCGACGAGATCGCAGACATCATGGGGATGAAGGAAGTCGTGATCTCGCCGGACACGCACCATCACGGGCTGATCATCCAACCGGTCAGCGGGTTCTTCTCGCGCAGCCAGGTTCGCCGCCTGGACGTTGTGTTCCCGGCGCTGCACGGCACGCACGGCGAAGACGGGACGATCCAGGGGCTGCTTGAGCTGGCAGATATTCCCTACGTCGGGGCGGGCGTGATGGCGTCCGCCATCGTGCGCGACAAGATCATGCTGAAAACGGTGCTGGCGCAGGCCGGGTTGCCCGTGGTCGAGCATCTCGGTTTTTCGCGCCAGGCCTGGACCGAAGACGCAGGCCGTGTGCTGGCCGAAATCGAGGAAAAGCTCGGCTATCCCGTGTTTGTTAAGCCGGCCTCGCTCGGTTCGAGCATCGGCGTAGCGCGCGCCAAGGACGCGGATGAAACCCGCACGTATATCACCATCGCCGCCACATTCGACCGGCGCGTCATCGTGGAAAAGGCGCTGAGCGACGCCATGGAGGTCAACTGCGCGCTGCTCGGCAATGGCCCCTACCGGGCATCCGTTCTCGAGCAGCCGATCACCTGGCAGGAATTCCTGACTTACGAAGAAAAGTACATGCGCAGCGAAGGCCCGGCCGGCATGAAGGGCGCCGAGCGTAAGATCCCGGCCCCCATCTCCGCCGAACTGACGGCGCGGATCCAGTCCATGGCGCAGGATGCTTTCGCCGCGGTGGATGGGCGTGGGACGGCGCGCGTTGACTTCCTGGTCCGCGAGGAAGCCGGTGAGGTTTACATCAACGAGATCAACACTATGCCGGGGTCACTGGCGTTTTATCTGTGGCAGGAAGAAGGGATGACGCCCGCCGACGTGGTGGACGAGCTGATCCGGCTGGCGTTCGACGCCCACGCGGAAAAGCGCAAGACCATCTACAATTACAAGACGGGCCTGATCGACCATGCCGCCGCACGCGGCCTGAAGGGCATTAAGAAGTAACCGTGAACGGGCCGCTGCGCCGGCTAAAGAGTGCCCTGCATCCCCACGTCGACCCCGTGCTCAGCCGGGCCGATCACTGGCGCGCCCGGCGGGAGCTACGCATGTTGCCCGATGGGGTCTACCGGGCGCCAGCCAGCGTGCCATACCGCGCGCAGTACGCCTCTCCGGGTTTGATTCACAGCTACATTCACGCCGGTTACGACGGCACACAAGACCCAAACTGGCACGCATTCGGCGCAGATACCCCCGCGGAATACGCCTTCTGGGCGCCGCGTGTCTGCGCGCTGGCGTGCCTGCAAATGGCGATCGCGGCCTACCGGCCTGCCGGCGAGCCGCCGCTGTGGCAGCTTGTCAAGGAAGGGCTGGACCTACGCGGTTACACGCTGCGCGACGCCAACGGAAACTGGATCGACGAGGGCTGGAGCTATCCCGCGCTGGTCGCACTGGCGGCCCGCTACGGGATCCATGCCCGGGGGCAGGGCTACGCATCTGTGCTGCGTGTGTGTACCAGCATCCGGCGCGGGGCGCTGGTCATGGCCTCAGTCTCGCCTGAACTGGGTGAGCGCGTGCCGCAGCCGGGCCGCTACGGCGGTCATTTTGTGCTGGTGTTGGGGTTTGCCTGGCAACGCGGCGCCCCGCTCTATTTCGAGCTGCACAACCCGTCGGGACGCTACGCTGAGCTGCGCGCCCACGCGATCATCTCGGCGGATCGTTTCCGCGCCGCGTACGCCTACCGGCTGATCGCGCTCTCGCCCCTGCACGGCACCGGTTGACCCGCTCCGCGTCGCAATGCACGCCGCGTTATCTGACTCAGGCGGGCGCATCTACTTGCCGATGAAGCGATAGCCAACGCCGTATTCGTTCTGGATGTAAGTCGGGTTTTTGGCGTCCGGCTCGATCTTGCGGCGCAGGTGCGAGACGTAGATACGCGGGTAGTGATGCTCGGTGTTGTATTCGTAGCCCCAAACCTGCTCGAGCAACTGCTGAAAGGTCAGCACCTGGCCCTTGTGCCGGACAAACGTCGCCAGCAGCTTGAATTCGGTCGGCGTCAGGCGGATCTCTTTGCCGCCCACGCAAACACGACGATCCTCAATATCGACCGTCAGATAATCATCGGCATAACTGGCGACTTGTGGCTGCAGATCGTCTGTGATCTGCGCACGTCGCAACAGGGCCTTAAGCCGCGCGTGGAACTCAAGCTTGCGCAGGGGTTTGAGCAGATACTCGTCCGCCCCCAGATCGAGGCCCTCGGCCATCTCCGCTTCGGTGACCGCATGCGCAGTCATAATGACGATCGGCACATTGGACAGCTCGCGGATCCGCTGGCAGACCACCAGGCCATTCATCCCCGGCAGCGCGACATCCAGCAGCACCAGACTGGGGCGCGTTTCGTGAAACAGGCGCAGACCTTCGCGGCCATCGGTAGCCGTGTAGACTTCGTAGCCATGCCGTTTGAGATCCAGCTCCATCAAACGGTTCAAGTCAGCGTCGTCTTCAACAATTAGCACCTTGATAGCCATAGTCGGTCTCACCTATTCTCTGTGGCGCGCACCCATTGTACAGGATTTTCCCCCGCCCGAAAACGATCGGCAAACATGCCTCATCAGCCGGGTTACTTCTTGATTCACCCCCCACGCTTTGCTATGCTTTGTGTGCAATTACCAATGCACCGACAGCCCTCGCCTGCTAGTATTTCTTGCCAAAGTCTGGCACAAGGCCAGTGCGGGGCATAGTCGTTGGAGGATGCGGTGCCGTACCAGTCCGTCGGGAACCGGCGCAACAACGTGCAGTTCGGTGTAGGCCGGACCGTCTGGGTCGGCACGCACCCTGCTGCCATTCCTGAGCGCATCCTCGACATGATCCCCGGCGGGCTGGCCTGGCTGGCGCTGTTTGTGCTGCTGGGGCTGGCCTATGTCGCACCGCTGGCTGCCGTCCTGGCCGCGGGACTGCTCGCCTTTTACTCAGCGGTGCGCTTTAGTTTCGCTGCGGTGGCGAATCTTCGGGGACACCGACTGATCAGGCGCTGGGAGGCGACCGACTGGCAGGCCGAGTACGCGCGCCGCGCCACCGCCGGCAGCCTGCCGCTCGACGCCGTCCATCACGTCGTGATCATTCCCAACTATCGCGAAGACATTGCAACCCTGCGCCGCACGCTGGATCATCTCGCCCGGCAGCGCGACGCTGCCACATCGATCAACATCGTTCTGGCGATGGAAGTGGGCGAAGACGGCGCGGTCGCCAAAGGCCAGGCGCTGCAAAGCGAATATCGCAGCCGTTTCGAGAACTTCCTGGTCGCCACCCACCCCAAGGGCCTCTCCGGCGAGATGCAGTGCAAATCCGCCAACCAGGCGTGGGCGGCGCGCTGGGCACGCCGGACCATGGTCGATGAGCTGGGCTACAACATTGACCATTTGGTGATTACCACGATGGACTCCGACACGCTGTGGCACCCGGACTACTTCGAAGCCCTGCGCGTTCTGTTCGCCACCGACCCGCGCCGCTACGCGACGTTCTGGCAGGCACCGATCCGCTATCACGGCAACGTCTGGGCGATCAACCCGCTGATGCGCATCCTGCATGCCTATTCGTCCGCCTGGGAGCTGGCGTATCTGGCCGCGCCGTGGTGGCAGGCGCTGCCCATGTCGTCTTATTCGCTCAGCCTGCGCCTGCTAGACAGCACCGGCTACTGGGACCCGGACGTCATCGCCGACGAATGGCACATGTACATCAAGTCGTACTTCCAGCGCGACGGCGACGTCTGGCTGCAGCCGATCTTCCTGCCCTTCTACGCCAGCGCCACCACCGGCGACACGGTGCTGAGCGCGATCAAAGAGCGGTATCTGCAAACCCTACGCCACGCGTGGGGCGCCAAAGAGATCGGCTACACCATTGCGCAGATGAGCGAAAACCCGCAGATCTCGTTCCTGGGCGGGTTTAACCTGCTCTTTCGGGTCGCGCACGACAACCTGCTGGCGGGTGTCGGCTGGATCATCATGATGTTCGGCATGCAGTTCCCGATGCTGTTCCATCCCGACGTCGTCCGGGCGAATCTGTTCACGGCACCGGGCCTGCTGCTGCAGATCTCGGCCACCATCGTCACCCTGCTGACGCTTATCTTCTGGGCCGTCGATTTGCGCATACGGCCGCCGCGCCCGCAACCGTGGACCTGGGGCGAGCGTCTCTACGAGCTGGCGAGTCTGCCTCTCATTGCCGTCATGACGTTTCTGTGTGTGGCGATGCCTGTGCTCCATTCGCAAACTCGCTTGATGCTGGGCATACCGCTCCAGTTCCGAGTTGCAGCCAAACGGTAGCCGGGCAAACCAACCGCAAACGCAACTCAGAGCGTGGAGCCAAGAGCCATCTCCACGCTCTTTCATTCAGGCGGTAATCTCGCCGCCCCATCGCGACCGCTTTTGTGACCGCTCATCAGGAGGGTCGATCATGGCACGGATTACAATGAAGTTCGGCGGCACCTCGGTCGGCAGCACCGACGCTCTGCAGCGCGCGACTGAGATCGTCCGGCAGCACGTGCTGGACGGGCATCAGATCGCGGTAGTTACGTCGGCGATGGGCGGCGTCACCAACCTGCTGATTGAAGGCGCGCAGACGGCCTCTTCGGGCGATGGCGAGCGGTACAAAGTGATCACCGATCACCTGCGCGAGAAGCACCAGCAGGCAGCGGATAGCCTGCTGCACGACCCCGACGCCCGCGCAGCCGTCTCGGAGAACGTTCATCGGCTGCTGGATCAATATGAAGCATTCTGCGCGGGGATGTACGTCCTGCGCGAGGCGTCGGACAAGGCCATCGCGGCGGTCAGCTCGCTGGGCGAGCGGATCTGCGCCCCGCTGCTGGCCGCGCTGCTGCAGCAGTCCGGCGTCGCCAGCCAGGCGATCGATGCCTGCACGCTGATCGTCACCGACGAGGAGTATCTGAACGCCGGCGTATCCTGGGCCGAGTCCGAAGCGAAGGCCCGGCACGACCTGCTGCCCCTGATCGAGAGCAGGGTGGTCCCGGTCATCACCGGCTTCATTGGGTCGACGCGACAGGGCGTCGTCACGACGCTGGGCCGCAGTGGCAGCGACTACACCGCCACGCTTATCGGCGCCTTTCTGGAGTGCGACGAGGTGTGGATCTGGACCGATGTGGACGGGGTGATGACCGCCGACCCGCGCATGGTTCCCGACGCGCGCGTCATCCCTGTGATCTCGTACGCCGAGGTGGGCGAGATGGCCTACTACGGCGCTAAGGTGTTGCATGCCAAGACGGTTCAGCCGCTCGTCGAGCGCAATATCCCGCTGCGCGTGAAGAATTCGTTCAATCCCTCGCATCCTGGAACACTGATCACCAATGAGGCCAGCACCACGCCCGGCACGGTCAAGGCTGTCACCGCCATCCGCGATGTCAGCCTGATCACAGTTGCCGGGCGTGGTATGATTGGCGTCCCCGGAATCGCCGCCCGTACCTTCATGGCCGTCGCCAAGCAGCAGGCCAATGTTCTCATGATCACGCAGTCGTCGAGCGAGCAAAGCATCTGCTTTGTCGTTCCCGAAGCCAAAAGCCGGGCGGTGGTCGCGGCCATCCAGGCCGAGCTGGCCTACGAATTTGGCCGGCAGGACATCGACAGCGCCTGGGCGGATAATGACGTGGAGATCATCACGGTCGTGGGAGCCGGAATGCGCCGGCAGCCGGGCGTCGCGGCGCGCGTGTTCGGCGCCCTAGGCGAACACGGCGTCAATATCATCGCCATCGCGCAAGGGACCAGCGACTATTGCCTGTCCATGGTCGTGCGCGCCAGCGACACCGAGACCGCCGTCCGCCAGATTCACAAGCTGGTTGTGCTCAACGGGCGCAATCAGGCTCCGCAGCCCCTCGACCAACCCGACTCGCAACCCGCTGAAGAAAGGGAGCCAACGCAATGAACCAGCCTCTCGACGTCGCCATCCTGGGCGCCACCGGCGCGGTCGGCCAGCGTTTCATCCAACTTTTGGACGGACATCCCTGGTTCCGCGTGCGCGAGGTCGTCGCCAGCGATCGCAGCGCGGGACAGCGTTACGGAGACGCGGCCCGTTGGGTTCTGCCGGGCAATCCCCCGGACGCCGTAGCTGAGTTGCCCGTCCTGCCGCTGGATGCCGCGCTCGATTCGCCCCTGGTCTTCTCGGCTCTGCCGGGCGACATCGCCGAGTCCGTGGAGTGGCGGCTGGCCCAAGCCGGCCACGTCGTCTGCTCCAACGCCAGCGCCTATCGGATGCACGAGCATGTCCCGCTTCTGCTGCCCGAGATCAACGCCGATCACGCCAGGCTGATCGAGGTTCAGCGTCGCGTCTACGGCTGGGGCGGCGGTCTGGCGACCAACTCGAACTGCACCAGCGCACCGGTGGCCATGTCTCTCGCGCCGCTGCGTCAGTTCGGAATCGAAGCCGTCATGGCGGTCAGCATGCAGGCCATCAGCGGCGCGGGCTATCCCGGCGTGCCCGCGCTCGACATCACGGAGAACGTCATCCCGTATATCAACGGGGAAGAGCCGAAGCTGGAAACCGAGCCGCGCAAGATGCTCGGCACGCTGCGCGAAAGCACAGTCGACCTGCTCGACTGCGTGATCAGCGCGACCTGCACACGCGTCCCCGTGCTGGACGGACATCTTGTCAGCGTCAGCGTGCGCTTTGCCGAAGCGGTCGGCGAAGCGGCGCTGCGCGAAGCCTGGGCGTCGTTCCGCGGCCCCGACCCGGTGCCCGATCTGCCGAGCGCGCCGGATCAGCCGGTCGTGGTTCGCACCGAGCCGGATCGCCCACAGCCCCGCCGCGATCGGGACGCGGGCGGCGGGATGTCCGCAGTCGTGGGACGGCTGCGGCCCGATCCGGTGATCGGCGGCTGGAAATACCTCGCCCTGGCGCACAACACGGTGCGCGGCGCTGCCGGCTGCTCGATTCTGAACGCCGAGCTGCTTGTCGCCTGCGGCTATCTCTAGCACCCGGTCTCCAAAGCGCCCAGCGCCGCGTCAGGATTAAGCGCCTGCCAGGCGTGGCCGAGCGCCTGCCACGGCACGGCGATCAGGTGGGCGGGGCATACACAGTCTGACGAGCCAAAGCCCGGCAGGGGTACCTGCGCACCGGGAATGCTCCGCAGCGCCGCCGACCAGGCACACTCCAGCCGGTCGGCCCCGGTACGATACCAGACCGCGCGTGGCCGGATGCTGGCCGTCAAATAGTCGATATGCCAGCGCAGCGGCTTGCCGACCTGCAGGTGCCGCCCGACCCGCGCATGTAAACCGCCCTGCCCAAGCGCGCTGCCGGTGTAGGCATACAACCCCGGCAAAACAGTTTGCTCGCCCAGCCGTCCAACGCGCAGGCTGAGCGGCCGGGCAAGCGCCAACCACAGGCAGTAGGTCCCGGCTTCAGCGGGTAGGTGATCGATGTGGAGCGGCAGCCCCATCGTCATCATCGCCGGTCTTCCTTCGATCATCACGGGCAGTCGGTTGCAGCTTCTGCCGCGCGTGCTATTATTCACACGGTCGCTACTTTCGTGTAACTTGGCCCCGCCGTCGGTGACGAACGACCATTGTCGAATCTAGTGTCCACGCGCGATCATAGGTCCGATCATTTGACCAGCTGCGCGACCAGTAGGAAAGAGAGTCAAGCAATGTTGTACGATTTCGCCAAAATCCAGGAGTACCTCGGAGATGAGGCAGAGTCCCTGCTGACACACGAGTGTAAGACGATTTCGAAGGATATGCTCCACCTGCCCGGCCCCGACTGGGTCGACCGCATCTTCGCCCAGTCGGACCGCCCGACGCCGGTCTTGCGCAGTTTGCAGGCGATGTTCGGGCACGGGCGCCTCGCCAACACCGGCTATCTCTCGATTCTGCCGGTTGACCAGGGGATCGAGCATAGCGCAGGCGCGTCGTTCGCCCCCAACCCGATTTACTTCGATCCGGAGAAAATCGTGGAGCTAGCGATCGAGGGCGGCTGCAACGCGGTTGCGTCCACCTATGGTGTGCTCGGCGCGGTGGCCCGCAAATACGCCCACAAGATCCCGTTCCTGCTCAAATTCAACCACAACGAACTGTTGACCTACCCGAACAAGTACGATCAGGTCATCTTCGCGCAGATCGAGCAGGCGTGGGATATGGGATGTGTGGCGGTCGGCGCGACGATCTATTTCGGCTCGCCGGAGTCCACCCGCCAGATCGTCGAGGTTAGCGAGGCGTTTGCGCGGGCGCACGAGCTGGGCATGGCAACCGTCCTGTGGTGCTACACCCGCAACAACGCGTTCAAGCACGAAGGGGTCGATTACCACACCGCCGCCGACCTGACCGGCCAGGCGAATCACCTGGGTGCCACCATTGAGGCGGACATTCTAAAGCAGAAACTGCCCGACACAAACGGCGGGTTCAAGGCGCTGAAGTTCGGCAAGTACGACGAGAAGATGTACACCCAACTGAGCACCGACCACCCGATTGACCTGACCCGCTATCAAGTCGCCAACGGCTACATGGGTCGCATCGGCCTGATCAACAGCGGCGGCGCGTCCAGTGGCGCCAGCGACCTGGGTGAGGCGATCCGCACCGCCGTGATCAACAAGCGCGCCGGCGGCATGGGCCTGATCAGCGGGCGCAAGGCGTTCCAGCGTCCGATGAAGGAGGGCGTCGAGATCCTGCACGCCATCCAGGACGTCTATCTCTGCAAAGAGGTAACCATCGCCTGACGCCCGCCCGAAGCGTGTCGCAGCCAGGGGCAGCCATCACTACGCTGCCCCTGATTGTTTCTGGTTTGCCCAAGGGAGAGCACCATGAGCGCATTTTCCGTTGACCTCTCCGGCAAGGTCGCCCTGGTGACCGGCGCCGGAGAAGGTGTCGCCCGCACCACGGCGATCGCGCTGGCCGAGGCAGGCGCGGCTGTGTGCGTCAACGACCTGAATCCGGACCGTGCCGACACGGTTGTCGAGACAATCGAGGCCGCCGGTGGCCGCGCCTTCGCCTGGGTGGCGGATGTATCGAACCGCTTCCAGGCCGCCGCGATGATCGAGAAGGTTCGCGATGTGTACGGAGGGATCCACATCCTGGTCAATGGGGCGGGAACCGACCGACCCGCACCGTTCTTGCTGGTGGATGAATACGACTGGCGGCGCGTGCTGGAGATCAACCTGACCGGGGCGTTCTTCTGCACGCAGCTTGCAGCGCGCGTCATGGCAGACGAAGGCGGCGGGGTGATCGTCAATCTCGGCGGCACAGCCGGGCAGATACCGGCCCAGCCCGGCCACGCTGTCTATGCAGCCAGCAAGGCGGGACTGATCGCCTTGACCCGTGAGGCCGCCCGCGACCTGGCTCCGCATGGTATCCGCGTGAACGCAGTCTGCCCGGCGAATATCGCGGGCGAGTCGGAGCCATCCGTCCCCGGTGTCGTCCCACAGGGGCGGCTTGGCCAGCCCGAAGAAGCGGCGGCGGCGGTGCTGTTCCTCTGTTCGGACGCCGCGTCGTTCATCACCGGCCAGGCGCTGATTGTGGATGGCGGCGCTACGACGGCCTGGCAGCCAAGTTGAATCCTGCTGCCAGGTACAGTAGAATTACCGGCTGTGTCTGGGGGGCTGGGCCGCGGGGCAGAAGCACAGACACACCGGACGAAAAGTGTTTTGGCATGGCAGCCCAGACGATTTTGATCACAGTCGATGACCGCGCGCGCTTGATCTCGGCAGCCCTGGCGGCGACATCCTGGCCGGAGCGCGAGCAGTCAACCCGGCGTTTTCGGGCGCATGGGCACGCGCGGGCCACCGCGCGCCGGATGGCTCCCTGGCGTGACCATCCCGCGGTCCGGACTCTGGACGCGGTGCTAAGCCAGGGCGTGCCGCTCCGCGATATTTACGCGCTCGTGTTCGTCCCGGAAGGCATTGAACGTTCCGGCGGCGCTTTGCCGGCATGGCTTCCGCCCGGCTGGCCGGACGATCTGCGCGATCTGCGAGAAGCAGCCGCGCTGCACGCGTGG
>DYEN01000114.1 GCA_020725705.1 Anaerolinea sp. | reverse complement strand
GGTCGGCCCCAACGGCTCGGGGAAAAGCACGCTGCTGCGCGCGTTGGCGCGGCTGATGCGCCCGCAAAGCGGCACGGTCTATCTCGACGGACACCCGATTCACCGCCAGCCCACGCGCAAAGTGGCGCAGCAGCTCGCCATCCTGCCCCAAAACCCGACCGCGCCCGAAGACCTGACCGTGCGCGACCTGGTGGCGCGCGGGCGCTTCGCCCGCCAGGCGTGGTGGCGCCCGGCCAGCCACCGCGATCAGGCGGTGATCGACTGGGCGCTGGATGCCACCGGGCTGGCCGAGTTTGCCGCGCGCCGGCTGAGCACGCTCTCCGGCGGCGAGCGCCAGCGAGCGTGGATCGCGCTCGCGCTGGCGCAGGAACCGCGCGTCCTGTTGCTGGACGAGCCGACGACGTTCCTGGACATCAGCCACCAGCTTGAGATCATGGCCCTGCTGCAAACGCTCAACCGCGACAGCGGCCTGAGCATTGTGATGGTGCTGCACGATCTGAATCAGGCGGCGCGTTTCAGCCACCGCCTGATCGCCATCCACGACGGACGGCTCTACGCCGCGGGCACGCCCGACGAGGTGCTGACGGAAACCATGATGTCCGAGGTGTTCCAGGTCGAGGGAACGGTCGGGCGCGATCCGTTCACCGGAACGCCGGTCTTCACCCCGCTCCAGTCGGTGCGGGGGCGAAACGGCTCCGAGGGGTCGCCCGGCACCGCGTCAGCGGGCGCGCAGCACGCCGATCGAATCCAGCAGGCGGGTAATCACCACGCCGAACACCGTCAGCAGTAGCGCCGCGCGCGCGATCGCGAACAGGCTGCCGATCAGATCGAAGAAGGGCTTGAAGATCATCAGCGCCCGCAGGATGAGCCGCAGCAGATCTTTCGGCACATCAAAGACATTTTTCACGCCCGAAACCAGCGTGCGGGGCGCGAACAGCTCGCGCAGCAGCAGGATCAGCACAACAGCCATCAGCAGGGCGCGTCCCAGTTGCGGTTCCGTGCGTTGCGTGGTTGTGTTCATGCGCCACCTCACCGTCACTCCGTCCACGTTTCCCAACCCTATACCTATTATAGGCTGTTCGCACGCCCAATCGCCCAACGTCCCGCAAAACAACGAGGACACGCTGGGTGTCCTCGCTGTGCGGCAACGTCGATCAGTTCGGCGCACGTTCAGGCGCGCATCTTGCGGAACAGGTACACCAGCCCGGCCACCATCGCGCCCAGCACCAGCACCGGCACCAGCGCCTTGAGAATTGCCAGGACAATGCTTAGCACCACAATCGCCGCCAGCACGACGACGAACAGGATCATCACGTTCTTCACCAGGTCGTTATCCTTCATCCGAGCAGGCATCGTGTTCTCTCCTACCGCATCTCGCCAAGTCTCACTACCTAGTACGCGGGTGGGGCGGTGGGGTTGCACGAACAGGGTAAAATCGAGCGCAAAAACCGAGCAGGAGAGGATCACATGGACCCCAACCGGATCGTCAACATCGGAGTCGAGGTGCTGCCGCTGACCGACGATGCGCTGCCCCAGGTGGACCGCGCCATCGAGGCGATCATCGCCAGCGGATTGCGCTACGAGGTCGGGCCGCTGGAAACCACGATCGAGGGGCCGTTCGACGCTGCCTGGGAAGCCGCCAAGCAGGCGCACCTGGCGGCGGTTAGCTCCGGTAACGCCCCGGTCGTCACGCTGATCAAGATCTCGGACGCGCCCGGTGGCAGCATGACGATGGAAGAAAAAACCGCCAAGTGGCGCACGGGCGCGTGATGCGCCCCTGATCCCTCGTGCGCGGGGAGAAGGGAGCGCGCGACACCTGAAAGCCCCTCTCCCCGCGACGCAGTCGCAGAGGGAGAGGGGTTTGGGGTGAGGGGCAGCGGGGAAAGGGGAATGTGCGGCAAGTGACGCAAACCCCTACAGCGCGAAGCCCTCGATGCGGTAGGGCGCCACTTTGACCCCCGGTAACAACTCGCGCAGCCGCGCTCGAAGCGTGCGAAGCTGCGCGGCCACTTCCTCGTCGCTCAGCGGGCGGATCCCGGCGGCGGCCGCCTGCTCCGGGTATTCCGTGCCCGGCGCGGGGACATAGCTCGACAGGTACACCAGGTCGCCCGGACCCAGCTCCATCGCTCGGATCACCTCAAGCGTGCGGGCGACGTGTGTTTCGGCATAGCGATCGCCGCCGATGCCGGCCATGACGATGACCCCTGCCGAGATCCCACCGGCGCGCAGGGCGCGCACCGCGTCGATCGCGTCCTGGGCGCTGCCGGGCTTGTTGAGAAAGCGCAGCAAGTCGTCGTCGCCCGTTTCCAGGCCGATGTACGCCCGCTCGACGCCCAACGCATGCAGTTCCGCCCACTCGGCGGGCGATTTGCGCTCCACGTCGAAGGCGCTGACGAACGAGTAGATCGGGCGCGGTCCTTCGGGCAGGCGGAAATATTCCTGCGCGATCTCAAGCAGCGCCACCAGGCGTTTTTGCGGCGTCACCAGCGCGTTGGCGTCCGCCAAGAAGATGCCACGCCGCAGGCTGATCCCGGCGCCAAAGAAATCCCGCACGGCCTCGCAGTGCGCGCGGAAGGACTCGGGGGAGTGGATGCGGAAGGCGCGGTCGCGGTACAGCCCGCAGAACGTGCAGCGGTTCCACGAACACCCTTCGGTCGCCTGCAGCACCAGCGCCAGATACTGGTCGGGCGGCAGGATGCTGACCGGCTTGTACAGCGTGCGAAACTTCGCGCCGTCTTGTGCCAGCCGCTCCGGGCCAAAGCCCATGATCCGCGCCAGCGCGTCCGCCAGCAGGCGGCGATCGTCCGGCGGCAGGTCGAGCGCGGGCAGGGCGGCGGCCAGGGCTTGCAGGTCCGCGAACACGCCCACGAGCAGTGCGTCGGCTTCGTCGGGCGGCAGTTCCCGACGACGGGCGGCTTGCTCGCCGCTGCGCTCCAGCACCCGGTGGTCGAGCGTGCGCTGATAGCTGCGCCCGCCGGTGAAGATCGCCAGCAGGCGCCCGGCCTGATCAAAGCTGTAGCTGGTCCCATAGCGCGGCGAGATGACGAT
>DYEN01000001.1 GCA_020725705.1 Anaerolinea sp. | reverse complement strand
GACGGGGCGGACGCGTAGTCCTGAACCTTGATGTTCTCGGATACGGGCGCGAATTCCCAAGGCGGCGTCAACGTGATGGTGATGGTAACCCAACCGTCAACAGGGGCGGAGAAATAGACCGTGCCTGCCAGCATCGTCTGCCCGTCGTACAGATTGACCGTGCTGCCGGGCACGTAGGGCGTGAAGGTTGCCCAGTTGCCCCGGGTCACGTAGCGAGTGCCAGCGGCCCAGGCTGTCTCGTCCATGAACTCGAAGCAGGGCTCTTCCTCGCAGCACTGCACGACGTACCTGATGTTGCCGTACCAAGAACCCTGGGGCGGATCTGTAATGTCGCCGCCGTAGGCGGTCTCGCCCTGGATCTCGTTACCTTCTCCATCCAGCATTGCGACCGAAGCATGCGCCTGCAGCCACAGGGTGGTGCCGCACTCAATGTCGCCGAGCGGCACAGTGAAGGTGTAGCTCGTTGTATAGGCGATGTCGCCGCTCTTGTACGGAGCTCCACCTGGGGTCAAACGTACCATCGGCTCGTAATCCAGTACGTAGAGATGAACTTCTTTCAGGTACCAGCCCCCGGTGGTCTCATACTTCACGTAGAGATTGGTCTCATCGTTCGACACGGTCACGCTGCCGGCGTTGATCGTCTTGCCACCCCACAGGGTGTATACCTGGGGTGTGCCGCAGATGGCGGGCTCCTGCGCCTGCGCGGGCAGCGCGGCCAGCAGCAACAAAGCGACAGTGAAGAGTGCGATCAGTTTACGTGACATATGGTGGTTCCCCTTTTCCCGCAGGATATGTGGTGTGAATAGCCTTGCACGGACGATAGATTAAGAATCAGTGGCACGGTGATTGGGTTGAGGTCCTCCTTCCTCAGTTTCCCCACCCGGGAAGGTCATGTCCACCCCGGTGCGCGCAGGCGCTCGACCCTGCGTGCGTCCTTCAACAGAGCAGACGGCCAGTCTCAGGGAGTGTAGTAATAAACGGAGAGAGACTGGTTCTGCGAAGAATAATTGTTTAACCAATATTGTAACTTATCGCAAAATAAAACTTAGGTAAGGTTTGCATAAGGATTCCAGCCCAGGGACTGGGACCGCAATACTATATTACTAATCTATATGAAATTCGTAAATTCATGTTTTGAAACATGAGTGACGAGAGATTCTGACGATGCTTGCCCAGAGGCTGTTGCACACTTGAGGGGAGCGGCGGTGTGGATGTTCTCGCAGTGCTGTATCGGGCACGGGCCACAAGCTCGCCCCTACCCGTGGCACCGGCTTTCGCCCCACGGTCCGGCCTGCAAAGCGCGTAACACGCTCTAGCACGGACAGGGTAGGCTGACCGCACCTACCCTGCCCAGTCCCTCTATGAAATTGTCACCTGCGCCGGCCCTCGTTCGCCCTTGCGACCCACAGGGCCGGTCGTGCGTCCCACTAAATCTTTTCGGGCGGCAGCCGCTGGAGTCCACCGGCTGGCCGGTGGGCGGCCTTGTTTGAGTACCACACCGCCCTTTGATCTCAGTGTACGCGCGAATCGGGCGCGGCGTGAATAAGGATTCATGGTCGCTGGCGAAAGATGCCGCGTCTGCTTAAGCCTCGGAGTACCGGTAGGCTGCCGGCCCCGAAACCCGTACAATTGTCAGTAAACTCCCCATCCATTGAGCAGAAGAGAGGTTCACCCGAAATGTTTGACGCACAAAAACTGGCCGAGCTGCGCGAAGACCTGGAGCGGTGGGAAGAAACCACGCTGCCGCAGGCGCTGGCCCGCCTGCCGGAGCGCGCGCCGCGCTTCACGACCATCAGCGGGCGCCCCGTGCAGCGCGTCTATACGCCGCTGGACGTCGCCGGGCAGGACTACCGGCGCGATCTCGGCCTGCCCGGCGAGTATCCCTTCACGCGCGGCATCCACGCCACCGGCTACCGCGCCCGGCCGTGGACGATGCGCATGTTCGCCGGCTACGGCACCGCCGAGGAAACCAACGCGCGCTATCACTACCTGCTGTCGCAGGGCAATATGGGGCTGTCGGTGGCCTTCGACCTGCCGACGCTGATGGGTTACGACACCGACGCGCCCGAAGCGCTGGGCGAGTTCGGCAAGTGCGGCGTGGCGGTGAGCAGCGCGCGCGATATGATGCGCCTCTTCGACGGCATCCCGCTGGGCGAGGTCAGCACCTCGATGACGATCAACAGCCCGGCGGCGGTGCTGTGGGCGTTCTACATCGTGACCGCGGAGCGCCAGGGCGTCGCACCGGCGGCGCTGCGCGGCACGCTGCAAAATGATATTTTGAAGGAATACCAGGCACAGAAAGAGTATGTCTTTCCGCCGGAGCCATCGATGCGGCTGGTGACCGATACCATCGAGTACGGCACGCGCCATCTGCCGCAGTGGAACACGATCAGCATCAGCGGCTACCATATCCGCGAGGCCGGCTCGACCGCGGCACAGGAGCTGGCCTTCACCCTGGCGAACGGGATGGAATACGTCCGCTGGGCGCTGCGGCGTGGGCTGGCGGTGGACGAGTTCGCGCCCCGGCTGAGCTTCTTCTTCAACGTCCACAGCGACTTCTTCGAAGAGATCGCCAAACTGCGGGCGGCGCGGCGGATCTGGGCGCGCGAGATGCGCGAGACGTTCGGTGCGCGCGATCCGCGAAGCTGGCTGATGCGCTTCCACACGCAAACCGCGGGCGTTAGAGATCGG
>DYEN01000113.1 GCA_020725705.1 Anaerolinea sp. | reverse complement strand
GCTTGCTGGCCTATTCCAGCCTGGCGCACATTGGCTATATGCTGCTCGGCGTGGGGATCGCGATCTACGCCCGCGAGGCCGCCGGGGCGCAGGGCGCGCTGTTCCACATGCTCAACCACGGGCTGATGAAGGGGCTGGCCTTTCTGGCCGCCGGGGCGCTGCTCTACACGCTGCATATCGCCGCCGGCGATCATGGCCCGCTGACGGTCCGCGATCTGGACGGCGCCGCGTCGCGCTACCCGCTGATCGCACTGGACCTCAGCGTAGCCGTGCTCGGTTTGGGCGGCTTGCCGCCGTTGGCGGGCTTCATGTCGAAGTGGCAGATCTTCGCCGCCGGGTTCGAGACGCGCAATCACTGGATCGAGGCGCTGGCGATCTTCGCCGGGCTGAACAGCGTGCTCTCGCTGGGCTACTACGCGCCACTGGTCAACGCGGCCTACCGGCACGCGCCGTCCGAGGCGGTGCGGCGGGGCAAGCCGGTCCCGGCGCTGCTTCAGGTCCCGGTCATCGCGCTGACGGTCGGGGTGGTGGCGGTGGGTGTCTGGCCGCCGCTGCTCCAGTGGCTTTCGGAACCGGCGGGACGGGCGCTGCTGGCAGCGTTTGGCTTCTAGCCGCGCCACAGACAAGGGAGAGACGAAGCGATGGAAGACATTCTGCTGGCGCCGCCGATCGCCTTCTGCATCTACCTGGTGCTGGTCGGTGTGCTGTCCGGGTTTGGGCGGTTGCTGGCCGGGCCGGCGGAGGCGCCGTCGGAGATCAAGATGAGCACCTACGCCAGCGGCGAGGAAGCGCCCGTGCGGCCGGCTGTGCCCGGCTACCGCCAGTTTTTCGCGATCGCGCTGTTCTTCGCAGTGCTGCACCTGGGCGTACTGATGTTGGGCAGCAGCGATCTGTCGGCGGTGGCCGCGGCTTTTCTCGTAGGGCTGATCCTGGCGCTGCTGGCGCTTATTCTCGGCTAGCGCGCCGTAGGTAAGGGGAGCGGGATGACACTCAAACTCGACCAATCCTGGCAGGCGGTGCTCGACAAGCTCAAGACCTGGGCGCGGATCAACTCGCCCTGGGCCATTCACTTCAACAGCGGGTCGTGCAACGGCTGCGATATCGAGATCCTGGCGACGCTCACGCCGCGCTATGACGTGGAGCGCCTGGGGATCAAGCTCCAGGGCAGCCCGCGTCACGCCGACGTGCTGATCTGCACCGGCCCGGTGACACGCCAGGCGCGCGACCGGCTGGTGCGCATCTACGAGCAGATGCCCGAACCGAAGTTCGTGATCGCGGTTGGGTCGTGCGCGCTGTCCGGCGGGGCGTTTCGCGGCTGCTACAACATCCTGGGCGGCATCGACCAGGTGATCCCGGTGGATGTCTATGTGCCGGGCTGCCCGCCCCGCCCAGAGGCGATTATCGACGGGGTGGTGAAGCTGCTGGCGAAGCTGCGTGGTGCCGATCCGTCCGACACGCCGATGGTGTTCGATCCGGATAGCGCCGGAGAGGCCGCGATCCTGGCCGGTGAAGACCCGGTCGGGGAGGCGGCCCACGATCAGCGAGAGGAAGAGGCGATCGCGTGATGGAAACCGACACCTGTTTGCACAAGGCCACCGAGTTGCTCGCGCCGTGGGCGCAAGAGACGGTTGAGCCGGAACCCGGCCGCGTGGATGTTGTCGTTGCGCCGGGCGACCTGGTCGCGGCGGCACGCGCCCTGATGGACGCCCGCTG
>DYEN01000112.1 GCA_020725705.1 Anaerolinea sp. | reverse complement strand
CCTTGCTGGCGGTGGCAAGCGCCATGGCCTCACCGCGTGTCACGCGGGCGACGGCCATGACATGATCGGCTCCACCGTAGTAGATCAGATATTCGTCCTCGCGCTCAATTCCGCCGCACGAAAAAACCACGTTGGGCACATCGCCGACCTCTTCCCAGGGCGCGCGTGGGCACAGCACCGGCTCTTCCTGGCGTTTGAGCACGCGCGTAGGGTCTTCCAGGTCGAGCAGGGCGACGCCCAGGCAGTAGATTCGCGCCTCGCCGAATCCGTGGTAAAAGGTCAGCCAGCCGGCGTCGGTGTAGAAGGGCGGACCACCGGCCCCGATCCGCACGCTGTCCCACAGGCCGGGGCGCGGCGACATAATGATCTGGTGATCCGTCCAATGCAGCAGATCGTCGGAGTACGCGATCCACATATCCGGCTTGCGGCGGTGAAACATCGCGTAGCGCCCTTTGATCTTGCGCGGAAAGAGCGCTGCGTCTTTGTTGTTCTCGTCCGGCAGGACAATGCCCATCCGCTCCCAGCCGATCAAGTTGCGGCTGCGGGCCAGCGCTACGCGCGTTCCGATCGGCGAGAAGGCGGTGTACAGCATGTAATACCAGCCGTCGAGATAAGTCACACGCGGGTCTTCGACACCGTACTCCTCATAGTCCTCTTCGGGGACGAACACCGGCTCCTTCAGGCGGTTGAAGTGCAGGCCGTCGGTGCTGACCGCACAGCCAATGCGCGAGATCCGGTCCAGCCCCTGGGCGCGATAGAGTATGTAGACCAGCCCATCACGCTCGACGACGGCTGCGTTGAAGACGTTGTCGCTCTCCCACTCGTTGCTGAGTGACGGCATCAGGATCGGATTGCCCCGGTAGCGTTTCAGGGTCAAGGGCGTGCTCATTCCTGCTCTCCATCGAACTGCGATGGGGCCGCGCCGGGCAGCTTGCCGAAAGCCCGCAGCCGCTCCAGCACAGCCTGGTTGCCAAGTAGCGCCAAAAAACTGGTCAGAAACACCGCCAGCGGCAGCACGGTGACCACACTCACGACCGCGGCCAGCGCCGCGCCACCCAGCAGTGTCAGCGTGTAGAGGGGTGAGGCCAGGGCCAGAAACGCCGCGTTGCGCAGCGCCAGCCGCAAGCGGCGATCCTCTTGCAATACCAGAAACGGCCAGACGTAGAGCTGCATTGCCAGCCAGAACAGGCCGGCGGCGATCAGCGCGATCAGAATCAGGGTGGGCAGCAGACCGCGTGCCGCGGCGTAGAACGAGGTGTTGACGACGAAGATCACCCCGACCAGCAGATTGACCAGCAGCCAGCGGAAGCTCAGCCAGGCGTGCTGGCGTGCGGCCTGGAAGAACTCGTCGAGATGCTGGCCGGTTCCCCGCGCCGAGCTGTGTGTGACCGCGTAGATGCCCGCCGTGGCCGGCCCCAGCAGCACGACCGTTAGCGCGGCGCCAAACCACACCGCATTGAGCGCGGCAAGGCTGACCATGCCGTTGTACCAGTCGCGCAGCGTCCGCCAGTAGACGCTCAGGGCTGCTTGCATGGACGGGCCGTCTCAGTCTATCCGGGCTGCTCTTCGACCAGGCTCACCGCGCCGCTGCGCGTGTCGTAGGTCAGCGTGAAGCGTGTGCCGTCTGGCGTCTCAAACACGCGCTCGGCGACGACCGGCTGGATCAGGAAACCGTCAACCGACGCGCGGCGACGGTCATCCCGGCCTGCATACGTGACGGTCAGCGTGTGCGCGCCTGCTTCCAGCGTAACCGGCTCGTGGCTTGCCAGGTCGAGCCACAGATAGCGGCGATCTTCGGCAGTGTTGGCCGGGATTACCCAGGCAGGGCCGCCATCGAGCGCAACGCCCAGCGCGACCGTGTTTGCGGCGGCAGACAGCACATCATCCGCGCCGCCGTAGGCCTCGAGATCGGCCAGGTCATCGACCAGGATCAACCGTGCCAGGTTGGCAGGGGTGTCCGGATCGGCCCCCGTCAGGTCGAGGAACGAGTCGCCCCCGAAGCCGCGCCCCACTTCGACGCGCATCACCTGCCCGCTGCGAACGTCCCCGACCCGCATCGAGCGGAAGGGCAGGCGCGCCTCGTAGACGTAGCCATCCCCGGACTCGAACGGCTGCCACGCCAGCTCGGCGTTGGGCATGAAGCTCTCTGCGACCCAATCCCACACCTGGGGACCCTGCGGTGTCTGGGCGAGCGTGAACTTGCTGTTCAGCCGCGTGCCGCGCCCGCTACCGTCGAGATAGCCCCACAGCGCATCCTGGCGCCACACACCCGGCCCGACCTCGTCCTGCTGGTGGACCGGGTCGCGTACTTCGGCGGCCAGATAGAGCGCGTCGTCGTCCCACATAAAGCGGACCGTGAAGCTGTCGACCTCCGGTCCGCGCCACAGCGCCGCCCCACGCAGGATCTGCCGAGCGGTGTCCGCCGCGAACAGCGGCACGTCTGTCCATTCGTCCAGCACGCCGTCGATGGCCACCACGCCGTCCGGCGCGCGCAGGGCGACAAGTGTCGTCTCGGGCGTGCTGACGCTCTGGCGTTCGTGCGAGACGTAAATCCAGTACTCGCCGCTGAACGGCACATTGAACGCCACGTCCAGTGCGTCGCCTGCGCCTACGCTAAAATAGCCGCTGCCGCTGAAGTACGACTCGCCTGTCCACTCCCGCGAGCGATAGTCCGGCCGCCCGGCAGCGACTTTGCCGGCCTCGGCTTCGACGACGCGGTACGGGCGGACGCTGACTTCGCTGGCGTGCATGGCGCGCGCTGCGAGCGGCTCGGCACTGACGGTCAGCAGCGCCAGCAGTGCCTCGATGGTGGACTCGGCGCCCGCGTTGCGGTTAACACGCCAGGCGACCGGCCCGTTGATGCCGTCGAAGCCGCGCCCGGTCTCCGGATCGTACATGGGCACGCCCGCCATGTTGTTGCCGAAAAACCAGGACGCCGCCAGCCCGGCCAGGGTCGCGTAGCGTTCCTCGCCGGTGGCCCGGTAGACCGCCATCAGGTCTTGGACGAGCATATTCGTGCCGTAGGCGATCTGCCCCAGCCGGCGGGGAAGGATGCCCATCTCGCGGATGCGCTCGAAGGCAAGCTGGCGCATGAGGAAGGTGTCTGCCACGGCTGCGGCGGCGTCGATCCAATCCTGGCGGTCGAGCACGACGCCCGCATCGGCCAGCCCGTGGACCATGTGGCTGCCCCAGGCGTGCCAGTATCCCGGCGCGTTGGTGGTGACCGGGATCATGCCGAAGGGATAGGTTGTGCTGTCGCCCAGGCGATAGGCTGCCAGGCCGTCGGCGATGTGCTCGATGCCAGCGGCTGTCTGCGGGTTGGGATCGGCGCGGTAATAGCTGGTCAGCGCGACAAGCGCCAGCCCGGAAACGTCCGCCGCGCCGCCCGGCAGCCAGGCCGGGATGCTGAAACCGTGAACCTGGCTGAATGTCCCGTAGTTCAGAAAGCTATCGATCAGCGCGCTCTCGGTCAGCCGGTACGCGGCTTGCAGGTCGGCGGCGTAGGCCGGGTCGACCGCCGAGAAAATGCGGTAGCCCTCGGCCAGCGCCCACAGACCGCGCATGGCCCACCAGCCGAGCGATTTGTAGCTGGTGATGCCCTCGGTGTTGATCGTGCCCTCGCGGTCGTAGACAAAGTTGTGAAACGTGCCGTCGTTGTTTTGCAGGGCGCGCACGAACTCCAGGCAACGCCGCGCCGTATCCAGCGCGCGTTCGTCACCCGTGCGCTCGTAGTACCACAGATAGACGACCGCCGCTCGCGCCACATCGTCCACCGCTGCGATGCCCTCTCCGGCAGCGTCCACCCATTCGTATTCCGGATATTCCGAGTAGATGTGGACGATGGCGGCGTCGCGGCCCGCGATCGTGACCGGCTCGGTGAGGAAACGCAGGTGCTCCAGGTTGATCAGATCGTCGCGCATCGGTGGCTCCTGTGCCCGGATGGGCGCCACCGGTGCGACCAGCGCCAGCAGCACCACGATACTCAGCAGACCTTTCAACGAATGCATCGCCACCTCAGCCTTTCACCGCGCCGACGGTCAGCCCTTCGATGAAGTACCGCTGCGCCAGGAAGAACAGCAGCAGAATCGGCGCGGCCATCATGGTCGCCATCGCCATCATATAGTGCCACTTGGGCGCTTCCTTCGAAAGCGACTGCTGGAAGAAACGGATGGCAAGCACCAGCGGGTACATCTGCGTGGTGTTGAGGTAGATCAGCGGCGCTTCGAAGTTGTTCCAGTTGCCCTGGAACGATAGCACGCCGATCGCCAGGAAGGCCGGCTTGACCAGCGGCAACATCACGTAGAAGAAGATCTGCATGGTGTTTGCGCCGTCCACCACTGCCGCGTCTTCCATCTCGCGCGGGATGGTCAGGAAAAACTGGCGCAACAGGAAGATGTACGCCGGTCCCCAGGCGAACCACGCCGGAACGGTCAGCGGGTCATAGGTGTTGAGCAGCCCCAGCTCGCGCCAGATCAGGAAGCTGGGCACGCGCGTCAGGGTGGGGGGAATCATCATCGTCGAGAGCATGATGAAGAAGACGATGTCGCGCCCCTTCCAGCGGAAGCGCGCGAACCCGTAGGCCACCACCGCGGCGCTAAACATCTCGGCGAACATTGCCAGCACGGTGATGAACAGCGTGTTGCCGATGATCCGCCAGAACGTCAGCCCCGGCGCGATACTCCCCAGCGAGGTCCAGGCGTCGATGTAGTTGTCGAACGCGATGGGATCGGGGATCCACTCCGGCGGATAGCGGAAGAGCTGGCGCTCGGTCTTCAGCGAGGTGGACACCATCCACAGGAACGGCACCAGGATGATCGCGGCGCCGATCAGAAGCAGAATGTAGATGATGACTCGGTGCGCTGTTCTCAGGATGCGTTCGCGGCGCGCCAGCGGGTGTTCGTAGACCACCTCGGCAGTGCGCAGAGATCGGGTTTCGGTGGTCATCGCTAGGCTCCTCCCGCCTCTTGCCGGGCGCCTTCATAGAAGACCCAGGCTGCCGACGACCGGAAGATCAACAGCGTGAGCAGGATAACCAGCAGCGCCAGCATCCAACCGAGCGCCGAGGCATAGCCCATTCGGCCAAAGTTGAAGGCCTCGTTGTAGATGAACCAGTTGACAAACCAGCCATCCTGGCGGTCGGTGGGGATGAAGGCTTGCTGCGTGAAGATGGTCAGCGCGGCAATGGTGTTGGTAACCAGATTGTAGAACAGGGCCGGGCTGAGCATGGGGATTGTAATGTGGCGGAACTTGGTGAATGTACCCGCGCCGTCAATCGCCGCCGCCTCGTACAGGTCTTTGGGGATATTCTTCAGCCCGGCCAGCAAAATGACCGTGTTGGCGCCGAAGATGCCCCACAGACCCATGATGATAAACGAGGGCAGGACCAGCGACTTATCCGTGAACCAGCCGAGCGGCTGCATATCCAGCAGCCGGTAGATGGGCGACAGAAACCAGTTCACCAGCCCGCTGCTGGGCGCGAACAGCCAGTACCACAACAGCGCCACCGCTGCCGCGGGTAGAACCGCCGGTAAGTAGTACAGCGTGCGCCAGAAACCCACCCCTTTGACGTTCTGGTTCAGCAGCAGCGCCACGCCCAGTGCGCCCGCCATCCCCAGTGGGACGCTGAGCACCGCGTAGCGCAGCGTGAGCCACACCCCTTTCAGGAAATAGCCGTCTGTGGCCCCGATGACGTATTCCTTCCCGCGCCAGTTAAAGCGCCCGATTTCGCGGTAGCGCACCGTTTCCGGGGTTTCGCCTTCCATCGTGCCCAGCACCTGTATCGGACGCTCCCCCTCGGGCAGCTCGACGATCCGGATCGACAGCGCGCGTTTGTAGTTGAACAGCGGATCGGCGAGAGGCTTGGGCCGGTCCCACAGGATGTTGTACTCGGTGAAGCTGAGGTAGAAAGACAGTCCGATGGGGAAGGTGACGAAGATCAGGAACCCGACGATCCAAGGGACGACCAGCGTGAAACCGGTCGCCGGTTCGTGCTTGACACCGGCCAGCCGCAGCAGGCGGTAGAGGCCGTACATCAGGATTCCCAGGCCCACCGCCACGCCGATGTAGCGCAGCAAGGTGGGGTAGTAAGTGGCGAATGCCCCGGGGTCGCCCGTCATAGGGACCTCTCCTTCACTCGCGCGGGCAGACGGGAACCGGCAGGGGCGGAACAACCACCCCTGCCGGAGCTGCCTCGCAGGCCGGGACGCTAATCGCCCAGCACATCCTCAAGCAAGATTCGGGCGTCTGCCGCCAGGTTCTCCGCGGTGTCCTCGCCGTGGAACAGCGGATCCTGGAAGTCTTCCCAGAAAATCTGGTTCCATTCCGCGAAGCGCGGGACGATCCGGAAGGCACGCATATACGGCACGGCCGCCAGGATCGGCTCAGCGTTGGCTTCCTTGCGCGGCTCGGACGCGACCAGGTGCTCCACCGTGGCCTGAGAGACGCGCGGCGAGACGATCTTCCAGTTGTGGATGCCTTCGGTGAGCTGGACCAGCGCCTCGTAGGCCAGGTCCGGATGCTCCGTCTTGGCGTTGATCACGGTGGCGGCGGTCCAGGCGAAGGTGACGTTTTCGCCGTTGACGCCCTTCGGTACCGGCGACACGCCGACATTCAGCCCTTCCACGCGGTCGAGGTCATCCGCTGCGCCGCCCATGAACATCGCCACGCGCCCCGCCTTGAACATCTCAGCGAAACCTTCCTCGGCCAGAACGTCTTCCGTCGGGCAGCAGGCCGGGTTGTAGATCATGTCGGCGTAGAACTGCGCGCCGGCGATCGCTTCGGGCGTGTCGATGGGCGAGGTCTGCAGGTCCTCGCTGATCACTTCGCCGCCAAATGACCAGATGAACATGTGGATCGGCGGCCAGCCGTTGAGTGTAAAGCCGTAGTGTTCCTCGGTGGTCAGCGCCTCGGCAGCGGCTTTGAAGTCGTCCCAGGTCCAGTCGGCGGTTGGATACTCGACGCCCATTTCGTCGAAGATGTCGCGGTTGTAATAGAGCACCACCGGCTGCGCGATCCAGGGCAGGCCGAAGACACCGTCGTTGAGGGCGACCGTCTGCCAGACGCCGGGGAAATAGTCCTCAGGGTTGGCGACGTCGCGGTCGTCATTGGCGAGATACTCGCTGATATCCAGCAGCACGCCGTCATACGCCCAGGCCATATGATCCTGGTCCAGCCAGAACAGGTCCGGTGCGGTGCCGCCGGCAAGCTGAGTCTGAAGCTGGGTGTAGTAGTCGTCCGGCTTCGGCTCGTAGACGATCTGGAACTCGGTGTTGTTGGCATTAACTTCGTCGACAATCTGCTGGAACTCAGCCGCTTCTTCGACGCCGGCCCAGTTCGTGATGCGCAGCGTCACCGGCTCCTGCGCCACCGCGGGCACGATCGCCCCTAGCGGCAGCAAAGCTACTACCAGCAGAGTAAGCATGAGAATATGACGCGACTTCTTCATTGGTCATCTCCTTTTGCAGCTAAGGTTTTCTTGCCCGACACGCGAGAATTTCGGTGGCATCCTCTGCGGTTTATCCTCCTTGCCCGTATGGGCGCCTTCCCGGCTATTGCAGGGATAGAAGGTCATGGAGCGCCGAGCGAATCGTGCTCGGCCGGCGGACACCCGCACGACTCGCGGACGATCAGCTCGACGCCGAGCCTGAGCTGGTAGGTTGAGGTCGCGCCGCGCTCGATGACGTCGATCAGGCGGCGGGCGGCCTGAACCCCGATCTCGTGCTTGAACATCCCGACGGTAGTCAGCGGTGGTTCGTGCAGCGGCCCCCACGCGACGTTGTCGAAGCCCACGACCGCGATGTCCTGCGGCACGCGCCGGCCCCGCTCCTTACAAGCCCGGATCGCGCCGAGCGCGGTGGCGTCGTTGACTGCGACAACCCCCTGCAGATCCGGATACAGCTCCAGCGCGGACAGCATGGCGGCGTAGCCCGTGCTGACGGTGGTTTCATCCATAAAGACCAGGCGCGGCGCCTCGCCGATCTCATGCAGCGCTCGCTCGTAGCCACTGCGCCGCTCGCGGCTGCTGAACCAGTGCGCCGGGCCGGAGAAGAACGCCAGCCGGCGCAGGCCGTGCGCCTGGATCAGATGCTGCGTGATCTGATAGGTGCCATCGGCGTTGTCGCACACGATGGCGTCGAGCTTGGTCTCCTGGAGCATGTTGTCCACCAGCACGAGCGGAACGCCGCTGTTGTATAGCTCGATGATGAAGGCGGGGGATAGCGCCGGCCCGACCAGAATCAGCCCATCGATGCGCTGCTCGGTGATCAGGGCGAGCCGTTGGCCGTCGAGCATCATCGCGTTGTCCACGAAGCGCGTGATGACGTGATAGCCGCGCTGCTGCGCTTCGTCGTCGATGCCCTGCGCGATCTCGACGTGATAGCTGGTGATGGGCTGGGGGTGGTATTTGTAGGTGATGAAACCGATGTTATGTGTGCGCGATGTGGCGAGGCCGCGGGCCGCCATGCTCGGCGTGTAGCCCATTTCGCGTGCGATCTGCAGGATGTGCTCGCGCGTCGCCGGGTTGACCCCCGCTCGATCGTTCAGCGCGCGCGAAACGGTGGCCGTGGAGACACCGGCGCGCTCGGCGATCATCTGAAGGCTGGGTTTCATCGAGGCCGCTCCTGCGAACCGTACCCGACTGGCGGACGACTGGAGCAGGGCTGTGGGCCGGCAGACATCGGCGCCGCTGAAAGACTTTGCAAGTTTATCGTAAGCGCTTACGAATATCGTACGATCAATTGCACTCGGCTGTCAAGTAGGTTGTGCGGCGCTCAGGCACTCACCCCCAACCATTCCTGCGCGGCGGCCAGGACGTAGGCGGGGGTGCACTGGGAAGGGGGAATCTGTCGGCAGGGCGCGGGCCGTCCTTCGGCAGCGGCAGGAAGGGGGGCGGCGCCGGTCGTTACGGCGAGGATCGCGGTGTGGCGCGCGTCGGGTAGGGCCAGAAGATCGCGCAGAATCTGCT
>DYEN01000111.1 GCA_020725705.1 Anaerolinea sp. | reverse complement strand
CCTGCGCCCCTTCCTGCCGGAGAAGTTCCGGCGCGACGACGGCTCGCGCGTCCTGTCGAACGTGATCGTCGGCTACGGGCATGTCTCCGCCGACTCGCCGCCCCTGGTCCACGCCGGGCAGGAAGTCCGCGCCGGAGAGATCATCGGAAACTCCGGCTGCCCGATGTTCACGACCGACGAGGGCAGCGTGATCGCTCAGCGCAACAACCCGCATCTGCACCTGGAAGTGCACTTCGTGACCGATGGACGCGCGCGTCTGGACGCGCAGACGCCACTGAACCCGCTGCTGTTTTTCACGCCGCGACTGGTGGCGTGGCAGGCGCGTCTGGCGACGCAGCGCAACGGCGCGCCCTATCCGTCGGATGGGCAGCCGTTCGGGCGGCTGGGGTTCTTCAGCGTGGGCGCGTTCAGCTACGAGCCGGCTACGATTGTGTGGGATCATCAGGTCACGCGTTCGGAGCCGTGGCCGGAAGGGGTCTATCCGCTGGACAGGCTGCTGGACTGGGCGCGCAGCTTCGAGCCGTATCCGCTGGATGGCGCCGGCCCCTTCTGAGGACCGCGCGGCGCGCACGGCTCGGCGTAGCAAACAACACGGGGAGCCATCCGCTCCCCGTGTCTGATCAATCGCGTTGGGGAGTCTGTCTCAGGCGCTGCTCAACGCGGCAAGCCGGCGCTGGAGTGTGCGGTTCCGGTGGGCGGCGCGCAGATATGCTACCAGCAAAATCACCCAGGTAAACGCCAGCGCCGCCACACTGAGCCGGTCACTGAGCACGATGTAATATCGCGCGGCGCTGCCCCCATCTGCTCCGAAAGTCATCGTCTTGGGCATCGTCACTCCTCCGGCGATGGCCGAACCGGCCCGTCCGGCCGCCGATCATCGGGCGGCCGGCCCAGGCTGGGATATTTCTCGCTTGCTGTCTAATATAACACGTGACGCGGTTTGTGCGCTGTGTCGCGCTGCGAAACCCGCCGGGTGGGCGCAAAAGCCTATGCCGAACCCGCGCAGAATCGGCTACACTGGAGCGCGAAACCGTATCAGGTTCGCCGGGCAGCGTGCCCGGCGCGAGGAAATCGCCAGGGGAGCACCTATGCCCGAGCTACCCGAAGTTGAAACCGTGGTGCGTGGCCTGCGCGCGCCGCTGGTCGGGCGCACCATCACCGCTGCCAGCTATGACTATCCCGGCGGGCTGGTCCGGCCCGACGGCCCGATCTTCACCGGGCGTATCGCAGGCCAGCCGATCCGCGCGGTCAACCGGCGCGGCAAGTACGTTGTGATCACGCTCGACCCCGACACGCTGATCATCCACCTCAAGATGACCGGCCGGCTGTACGTCGCACCCGATGATGATGTCCGGTACGCCGACCGCTGGGTGCATTTCACCTTCCAACTGGACAACGCGCACCAGCTCCGCTTTTCCGACGCGCGCAAGTTCGGGCGTGTGTATCTGATCGACGACCCGGCCGAGGTGCTCGGCGCGCTTGGGCCGGAGCCGCTCGACGACGCGCTGACGTTCGACGCGTTCTGCGCGTGCCTGGCCCGCCGGAGCAGGGCGCTCAAGCCTCTGCTGCTTAACCAGGCGGTGCTGGCCGGAATCGGCAACATCTACGCGGACGAGGCGCTTTTCCTGGCGCGCCTGCATCCGCTGCGGCGGGCCAGCACCCTCTCGCCGGACGAGCTGGCCGCCCTGTACGGCGCGATCCGGCAGGTGCTGGCGGATGGTATCCGGCGCGAGGGGGCGAGCGTCAACTGGTATCGCAAACCGGACGGGACGAAAGGCAGCGCGCAAACCGGGCTGAACGTCTACGGGCGCGCCGGAGAACCGTGCCTGCGCTGCGGCACGCCGATCACGCGGATCGTCGTCGGTCAACGCGGGACGCACCTGTGCCCCGCTTGCCAAACCCTCTGAGCGCGACGATACTCAAGCTGGGGCCGGCAGCCGGGGCAGAGGCCGGCCAGAAAAGCGAGGCGGATCATGGCATCCTTTCTCACTCTCTCGTGGTTGTTTCTGGCACAGACGGAATCGTCGAATATCCGCGATTTCTTAGGGCAGGTGTCCGGCCTGGTGGCAATGACGTGCATTGCCGGGATCGTCTGGGTGGCACTGACGATGTTTGTCATGCAGCGCGCGGCGGAGCGCCGTCGTAGGGCCGCGCTGGGCCTTGACCCCCTGCCGCCGTTCTACACCGGCCTGTGGCGCGCGCTGCGCGGCGAGCGGGCCGCGAGCACTCCCGCCACCCGCCTGGAGCCTGCCGCGCCTGTGCGACGCCCCGCCGCGCCTCTACCCGATCTCAGTCTGCTGACCGGCGAGGTTCCCGCTCCGGACCCGCAGCCTGCTTTCGGCGACACGTCGCCGTCTGAGCCTGAGCCGGACATCGCCGGAGATGTGCCGCCCGCCGAAGGCGAGCCGGCGGATGCCGTCGAGTTGCTGCGCGTATGGCGCGATCTGGCGTCCGGCGCGCTGATCGTGGAAATCGACGGTCGGCGCTTCCGGTCTGCGGGTGAGCTGCGCCGCGCCGGGCTAGAGCGCCGTCTCAACGGCGTGATGCAGGATCTCAACGCGCTGATCGGCCGCCCGGCCGCCGGGCCGCCACGCCCCGCCGAGGAATTTCCGGCACCGCCGGCCGAGTCCTCGCTGCGGCACATCGCGCGCGTGGCGATGGGCCAGTCCACGACGCCGCCCGCCGCGTCCGCGCCGCGCTCGATTGCCGACCAGATCGAAGACCTGCTCCAGCAGCGGCTGGCCGCCGCCCCGGCTTTTCACGGGCGCGAGATCCATGTCAAGCCGTCGCTGCACGGCGGGGTGCAGATCGTGGTCGACGATCGTCAGTACGAGGGCGTGGGTGACATCGACGACCCCGAGGTGCGCGCGCTGATCGAGGACGTGGTGCGCGAGTGGGAAGCGGACCAGTAGGCGCGCCGGTCAGGCCAGTTCGAGCGCGACCGGCTCGATGCGCGGGCGCCCGTTCTGGTCTTCGACCAGCCGCCCGGCGGGGATGCGCGTGTCGTGCTGGAAGATCAGCAGGCCGCCCGTCTCCAGCGCCCACCGCTGCCAGCGGCGCTTGGTTTCCAGCGTGACCAGCGGTTCGACGTCATAGGCCGTCATCCAGCCCAACCGCTCGAAGTGGATCGCGTAGCTCGCCAGATCGGCCACGAACAGCGCCTGCTCGCCCCCGCTTTGGAACAGCACCGACTGATGAGCGGGCGTGTGCCCCGGCGTGACCACGACCCGCACCCCCGGCACAATCTCGGTATCGCCCTCGAGCAGGGTCATCTGCCCGGCGCGGACCAGTGGTTCATAGTTGATCGGGAAATAGGTGGCGCGGGTGCGCTCGTTGGGACGCATGGCGTCTTCGTACTCGCGGCGCTGCACGACGTAGCGCGCGTTGGGAAAGGTGGCGCGCACGCCGTCCTGGCCGTTGCCGGCGAAGGTCGTGTTGCCCGAGCAGTGATCGCCGTGCAGATGCGTGTCAATCACGATATCCACCGCGTCCGGCGGCACGCCCAGCCGCGCCAGCCCGTCGAGCAGCGTCCCGGTCGGGCGTTCCAACCCCCAGATCGTGACCTCTTTGGACGTCAGCTTGTCGCCCAAACCCGTGTCGACCACGATCGTCTGACCGGCGGCGCGCACCAGCAGGCAGGTCAGGATCATGGGGACACGCTGCTGGTCGTACGGCGGCAGATAGTCGCGCCAGAGCACCGGCGGCACCAGCCCGAACGGGCCGCCGCGATCCACCCACACCACGCCGTCGCTAATCAGGTGAATTTCGATCTCGCCAATGGTGATCATGTGTGCGCTACCTTTGAGGAAACCGGGCGGGGAACGGGTTGCCATCGTGCCGCAGATGCGCTATAATCGAACACATGTGCGGACGATTCACCCTCACCGAACCCGATGTCGGCGTCTTGCTCGAGACGTTCTCGCTGACGCACCCGCCGGAGCCGCTGCCCCCGCGCTATAATATCGCGCCCACGCAGCCGGTGGCAACGGTCGTGCGCCAAAACGACGGCAGCACCGTCCTGCGCATGATGCGCTGGGGGCTGATCCCAGGCTGGGCCAAGGACCCGACGATTGGCGCGCGGATGATCAACGCGCGCAGCGAGACGCTGGCCGAGAAGCCCGCCTTTCGCAACGCGTTCAAACGGCGGCGCTGCCTGATCGTGGCGGATGGCTTTTACGAGTGGCAGAAGCGGGACGGCGGCAAGGTCCCCATGTTCATCACGCTCAAAGATCGCCAGCCGTTCGGTTTTGCCGGCCTGTACGAGATCTGGACCGAGCCGGAAAGCGGCGCGAGCCTGAGCACCTGCACGATCATCACCGGCCCGGCCAACGAGCTGGTCGCCTCGATCCACGACCGGATGCCGATCATCCTGCCGCCCGAGGCGTACGACCTGTGGCTCGACCCGCTGGAAACAAACACGAGCCGCCTGGCCGAACTCTTGCGGCCGTACCCCGCCGACGCGATGATGGCCTATCCGGTCTCGCCGCGCGTGAACACACCCACTATCGACGAGCCTAGTCTGATCGAGCGCGCGGGTTAACCCCCGCGCGGTTTTTTTTCTTTCGGACGCTTGGGTGTCCGGTGGATCAGGCCGGCAGCGCGGCGAGCGCCTGCTCGAACTCGGCGACGAGGGCGGCGCGCTCGTCCGGTGGCAGGAAGCTGGCGCGCGCGGCGGTCAGCATGTGGCGCTTGAGGGTGCGCAGCGGCAGCCCCAGCCCGACGTGCGCCACAGCCAGTTCGTCGGTCAGGGTGATGTTGCACAGCAGCGGGTCGTCGGTGTTGATCGTGACCGGCACGTCGAGGTCGCTCAGGGTGATGAGCGGGTGCCGGTCGACCCGGTCCACGACCCCGGTTTGCAGGTTGCTGGTCGGGCAGACTTCGAGCGCGATATTTCGCTCGCGCACCAGCTCAACCACCGCGGCGTCCTCGACCGCGCGCACGCCATGCCCGATGCGCTCCGCGCCCACCTCAACTGCCTCGCGCACGCTGTCCGGGCCGTCCCATTCCCCGGCGTGGACGGTCAGATGCAGCCCGGCTTGGCGGGCGCGCGCCAGGATCGGCGCGAAGTGCCGCGCGGGATGTCCCACTTCCAGCCCGGCCAGGTCCAGCCCCACCAGACGGGGATCGCCAACGTTCAACACGGCGTCGAGCACCTCTGCGGCGATGGCGAGGCTTTCGTGGCGGTTCACCGACGCGATCAGCCGGACGCGGATCGGCGCCTGGCGCTCGGCCTGGGCGGCTGCCGCGCACACACAGCGGATGATCTCGGCGTAGGTGTGCTCGTTCTGGCGGGCCAGCGCGTGCGGCGTGAAGCGCAGCTCCATATAGCGCACCGCGTCGTCGGCGGCGTCGACAATCGTCTCGATCGTCAGGCGCTCGATCACGG
>DYEN01000110.1 GCA_020725705.1 Anaerolinea sp. | reverse complement strand
GAGGGGGTGCTGGACTGGCTCGACTATATGCAGGTGCCGCTCGACCGGACGTCGGCCACCTGCTTGCTGACAGGGCTGGTCACCGACACGCTGTGCTTCCGCACGGACAACGTGACGCCCGACACGCTCGGCAAGGCGCAGCGGCTCATGCGGCTGGGCGCTCCACTATCGGAGATTGTGCAGCGCACCGTCAACCGCAAGACCTACGCGGGCCTGCGGCTGTGGCAGGCGGTGATGCCGAGCATCCGGCTTGAGGACCACGTCATCTGGGCGGTCATCACGCAGGAAATGTTCCGCCAGTCCGGCTTCGACGGCTCCGACGACGACGGGCTGGTGAGCATGCTGGTTCAGGTCGAAGAAGCGTATATTTCGGCGGTCTTCCGCGAGAAACCGGACGGCACGATCGAGATCGGGTTTCGCGCCGTGCCCGGCTTCGATACCTCTGCGGTCGCGGTGTCGTTGGGCGGCGGGGGACATCGGCTGGCGTCGGGCGCGACGGTCAGCGAGCCGCTGGAGACGCTTGTCCCGCGCGTTGTCGAGCAGCTCAAGGCTGCGGTGCGCGCCGGTGCGCCGGTCGTAACCTAGCAGGCGCTCGCATGGCAAACCGGCCTTTGGTGTTCGGCCTGCTGAATATCGACAAGCCCGCCGGGCCGACCAGCCACGATATTGTGGCGCGGGTTCGGCGCGGGACGGGTGTGCGCAAGGTGGGGCACGCCGGGACGCTCGATCCGATGGCGACCGGTGTGCTGGTGTTGTGTCTGGGCGCGGCAACCCGCCTGAGCGAATACGTTATGGCATCGGGCAAGGTCTACCGGGCGTGGGTGCGCTTTGGAATCGAGACCGATACGTACGACGCCGAGGGAACTGTGGTTGCCGAACGGCCTGTCGCGCTAGATCGGGCGGCGATCGAGGCGGCGCTGGACGCGTTTCGCGGGACGATTGAGCAGGTCCCGCCGATGTACAGCGCCATTCAGCAGGGTGGGCGCCGGCTGTACGAGCTGGCCCGCGCCGGTCACGAGGTGGCGCGCGAACCACGCCCGGTGACGATCGACCGGCTGGTGTTGATCGGCTGGGAACCGCCGGACGCCGAGCTGGAGATCGCCTGCTCGCCCGGCACCTATATCCGCAGCCTGGCGCACGATTTGGGGCAGGCGCTCGGTACGGGCGCGCACCTGACGGCGCTCCGGCGCATGGCGAGTGGCCGCTTCACCGTCGAAAACGCCGTGCGCTGGGACGAACTCGAGGCGGCGATGGCCGACCGGTCGTGGCGGCGCTATATGCTGCCCGCCGATCAGGCTGTGGCCGATCTGCCCGCGCTGTATCTCGACGCAGCGCAAAGCGAGGCGGTCCGGCGCGGCCAGTGGCTGGATGCCGATCCGCTGCCGAAGCCGGGCACGCTGGCGCGCGCCTATGACCATGCAGGCACCTTCCTGGCTGTACTGGAGGCACGTGGGGCGCGTTGGAAACCGCAGAAAGTATTTCTGGCAGGCGAAGTGTAAAATCTGTTGCGCGCGGCACAGAGCGCCGCGCGTTGCACGCGGCGACTCGTAAAGGACGGAACAGGATGCAGCATGTCACCGAGCTAGAGCAGGCCAACCCCCCTGGACCGACGATCGTCGCGGTGGGCATGTTCGACGGGGTACATCGCGGTCACCAGCACCTGCTGCGGCGCCTGGTGGAGCGGGCACGTGCCGAGAACCTGACGCCTACCGTGCTGACTTTCTTCCCACATCCGGACAAAGTGTTGGGCCGCGCCGAAGGCCGCTATTACCTGACCTCGCCGGAGCAGCGGGCGGCGCTGTTGGGCGCGCTGGGCGTCGAGCTGGTGGTTACGCACCCCTTCGACGACAGCGTGCGCCAGATCCGCGCTGCCGATTTCGTCGACCGCCTGCTGACGCACCTGAACCTGCGCGAGCTGTGGGTCGGGCAGGATTTCGCGCTGGGCTACCGGCGCGAGGGGAATGTGGCGTTTCTACGCGAACAGGGCGCGCAGAAGGGCTTTGTTCTGGAAGCGATCGACCTGGTGACCAACGATGACACGGGCGTGATCATCAACAGCAGCGCGATCCGCGCCGCGCTGGCGGCGGGCGATGTCGAGCGGGCCAACTTCTGGCTGGGCCGCCCGTATAGCGTCGAGGGCGAGGTGGTTCCCGGCGACGGTCGCGGCAAGTCGATCGGATTTGCGACTGCCAACCTGGATGTGTGGGACGAGCAGATGTTGCCCGCCAACGGTGTCTACGCGGGGTGGGCGCGGCTGGGGGGCGAGGTTCACATGGCGGTGTCGAACGTCGGCGTGCGCCCCACCTTCGAGGGCCACACGGTACGTGTGGAAGCGCACCTGCTGGACTTCGATCGCTCGATCTACGGTGAAACGATGGCGCTCTCGTTCGTGGCGCGGCTGCGCGACGAGATGCGTTTCGAGGGGATCGACGCGCTGGTCGCGCAGATCCGGCGCGACGCCGAGCGCGGACGGGCGCTGCTCAGCAGCCTGCCCAGGCCGGAGTAGCGCCGCATTCTGTCGGTTAGCGCGCCTCGCGGATACCCGGCGAGGCGCTTTTGTGTCTTTGGAAGGCACCCTCGGGGGGGTTGGGTTCGGAGCGTGTAAGGCGTCAGCGCCGCGTTACACGTCGCGGTGGATGCGATAGCCCAGCCGGCGCAGCAGGTTCTCGTCCTTGCGCCAGTTCTTCAGCACCTTGACCCACAGCTCCAGATAGACGCGCGTGCCCAGGAACGACTCAATATCCTCGCGCGCCTGCTGACTGATAGTCTTCAGCATCTTCCCCTGCTTGCCGATGACGATGCCCTTGTGCGACTCGCGCTCAACGTAGATCGTGGCGCTGATGTAGGTCAAATTCTCGGAGCGCGCCTTGAATTCGTCGACCACCGTCGCCACGCCGTGCGGCACTTCCTGCTCCAGATTGAGCAGGACTTTCTCGCGGATGATCTCGGCGACGATGTCGCGCACCGCGATGTCCGAAATCTGGTCGGCCGGGTAGTAGCGCGGGCCTTCGGGCAGTTTGGCGATGATCGCGTCCATCACGGCCTGCGCACCCTCGCCCGTCGTGGCGATGGTCGTCAGCCATTCCGCGTCGGGAACCAGCGCCCGAAACGCCTCGACTTGCCGCTGGAGCCGATCCGGTCCACCAACCAGATCAACCTTGTTGAGCACCAGCAGGGCGGGGGTCTGCGACTGAGCTTGGCGGACGAGATCGGCGATCTGGCGATCTTCCGGCGTGACCGGCTCGCTCAGGTCTGCCACGAACAGGATCACATCCGCGTCCTTGAGGGCGTCGAGCGCGACGGTAACCATGAACTGGCCGAGCGCGGTGCGCGGGTTGTGGATGCCGGGCGTGTCGACGAAAATGACCTGCGCGTCTTCGCGCGTGTAGATACCAAGCTGGCGCAGGCGCGTGGTCTGGGGCTTGGGGCTGACGATCGCCACCTTCTGGCCCAGCATCGCGTTCATCAGCGTGGATTTACCTACGTTAGGGCGCCCGATCACGGCCACAAAACCGCTCTTGTGCCCTGCGGGCAGCTCATCGGGCGGCGGGATTTCGTCCAGCAGTTCGTCGGACGGTTCGTCAGTCATAGGGGCATCCTATCCGGTTCGCTCATACGGTGAGCTTGAACGGGTTGAAGTCGGTCTGGCGGTCGAAGTAATCTTCGCGCTCGGCGGCTTTGAGCAGGTTGACGATCCGGTAGGTCAGCGGCGTCAGCAGGGCCTCGAAACCGACCTTGAGCACGTAATTGGTCGCGATCAGCGAGGGGAGCAGCCCCGGCGGAAAGACGCCGAGCGCGGTCGCGATCACCATGAACACGGTCGTGTCCACCGCCTGCCCGACCATCGTGCTGCCGATCGTGCGCGACCACAGCCAGCGCCCCCCGGTCCAGACCTTCATCTTGGCCAGCACGTAGCTGTTGGAGAACTCGCCCAGGAAATAGGCGACCAAGCTGGCGACGATCAGCCCGCTGACACCGCCCAGAATCGCGTCGTAGGCTTCCTGGCCGGCGTAGCCCTGCCATTCGGACTCGCCCGGTAGCACGCCTGCCAGCCAGACGAAGAAGCCGAGCAGCACGTTGGCGCCGAACCCCGCCCAGATCACCCGGCGCGATCGGCGGTAGCCGTAGACCTCGGTGAGGACATCGCCGAAGATGTAACTGATCGGGAACACCAGCGTCCCGGCATCGAAGGCAAACTTGAGCGACCCGAGACTGAAGCGCAGGTCGATGATCTTGGCGCTGCTGAGCAGGTTGCTGATCAACAGCACCGTGACAAACAACGCCATGATCAGGTCGTAATAGCGGTAGGTGCGTGTGGGTGAATAGTCGGCCATGCCCGCCATTTTAGCATACCCGGCGCCGCTGCCCCAGGGTGAGATAGGCGGCAGGATGGCCTCACTTCTGGCGCAGCGCGATCAGCTTGCCGGGTGATTGGCGCTGTGCGCGATCCGCACGCGGATGCGGTCCCAGGTCCGGCACGTCGAGCACTCGCCGTCGTTGGTGGTCGGCTGGCCGCACGAGGGGCAGGTGAACAGTTCCACCTGCTGGCGCACCGCTTCGAACAGACCGTGTTGCTCGCGCGCCTGAAGGAAGCGCAGATAGAACTGCAGCTTGATACCGGGGCTGTCCGCTTCGAGCTGGTTGAGCAGTTCCTTGTAGCGGATGGTGCTGGCGCCGGCGGCGTGCGGGCACTCGTCATAGACGTACTCGATGCCGCGCACGATGGCATAGGCGGCCATTTCGCGTTCGTAGAAGCGGAAGAGCGGCTTGACTTTGCGGGCCAGGCCGGGGTGGCTGGGCGGCAGCACCGGACCCTGCCGGGCGAGATACTCGACGGACCACTGCATGGTGTTGCCGAACAGCACGGCGACCTCGTCGTCCAGGTTGTGCCCGGTCGCCAGGACGTCGTAGCCGTAGTCCCGCGCGACACGGTTCATGATGTGGCGCTTGGTCAGGCCGCACAGCGAGCACGGTTTGCCACGCCCACGCTGCGAGACGCGCGCCGCCGCCGGAATGGTCGCGCCGTAGTCGTCCGCTACGCTGACCACATGCAGCGTCAGATCGCCGCCGTGCTGCGCCATGAAGCCCTGCGTGCAGGCCAGCGACTGGCTGCTGTATCCCAGCCCGCCGTCGATCCCCAGATCGATATACAGACCGTCCGCCTGATAGCCGAGCGCGAGCAGGATATCCCACAGGGCCAGGCTGTCCTTGCCGCCGCTGACGGCCACCAAAACGCGCTCGTCGCGGGTGAACATGCGGTATTTTTCGATGAAGCGCTCGGTCTGCTGGCGAACCCACTCGACAAAGTGTGGGCCGCACAGCGCCAGCTTGTGCTGCCGCATGTTGATCACCGGCGGCTCGGAACAGTGGCGGCACTTCATGACCGGCTTGCGCGAGCGGCTCATATACCTAGCCCCCTGAGATGGTGGCGATCAGCTTGATCTCGTCGCCGGGCTGGAGCAGCACGTCGTCTGTGATCAGCGTGCCGCCGCGCGTGGCGAGCGTCGCTTCCGGGTTCAGCCCGCACCGGGTGATCGCGTCGCGTACGGTGATGCCGGGTCGCACCGTGAAGCGCTCGCGCCGGTAGATCAGCGTCACCGGCGGGGTGTCTTGCGTCGCTTTTGCGGAAGGTGTCATCTGCTCGTTCATAGTGGGCATTATACCGAGCCGGCGGGATATTTCAAAATCGATCATAAAAATTAACCCGCATCTGCCCGGCGTTCAACGGCGCGCGTGATTTGTGTGCGCCGGGCAGAGATTCGGGTAAAACTAAACAATAGATCGCCAAAGCTGTCTCTGTCTACGCTTTGCAGGCTCAAGCGCCCGGACCGGGCTGGCTACCGGTCCGGCTCTCTGAAGCGTGGGGCGGGACGGCTGGCCCGCGCGGTGGGGCACGGGCCGGGCCAGGAGTCATGCATGGGTACTCTGGCAGGAATCGGCGCGGTCTTCGTGCTGGTCTTTCTAAATGGGTTTTTCGTCGCCGCAGAGTTCTCGCTGGTGGGCGCGCGGCGCACGCGCATCGCTCAACTTGCCGAAGAGGGAAGCCTGGGCGCCAAGGCCGCGCAGCAGGCCATGCGCCATCTGGACAACTACATCGCCGCCACCCAACTGGGGATCACGCTGGCAAGCCTGGCGCTGGGGTGGATCGGGGAGCCGGCGGTCGCGCATCTGTTCGAGCCGCTGCTCCACTTGCTGCCGGGGCGGATTGCCGATGCAGCCGGGCACGGGGTGTCGGTGGCGCTGGCGTTCGCGCTGGTCACCATGCTGCATATTATCCTGGGCGAGTTGGCGCCCAAGTCGATCGCGCTGCAGCGTCCTGAAGCGACCGCCGTGATCGTAGCTCGCCCGACGACCTGGTTTCTGAAGCTGTTTAACCCGGTTATTCACGTGATGAACGCGGTGGGCAACGGCGTTGTTCGCCTGCTGGGCTTCGAGCCGGCAGCCGAGCATCATCAGGTCCACTCGGCTGAGGAACTGGAGATGCTGGTTCATTCCAGCCAAGAGGCGGGCCTGATCGAGGAAAGCGAAGAACTGCTGCTGCGCCGTGCGTTCGATTTCCCCGATATTCTGGTGCGCGAAGTCATGCAGCCGCGCGTTGAAGTCGAGGCGTTCGATATCGATACACCGGTGCACACTCTGCTCCAGCGCATCGCGCGCGAACACCATCACTCGCGCTACCCGATCTACCGCGGCTCGATTGACAACGTGGTGGGCGTCCTGCACACCAAAGACCTGCTCGACGCTGTGGTCGAGCATCCGGAGCTGCTCACCGATCCGAACGCGTCGTTCGACCTGCAAAGTCTGCTGCGCGAGCCGCTCTATCTGCCGGCAGTGGTGCGTGTGGATGAAGTTCTGGAACGGATGCAGCGCACCAAAAAGCATCTGGCCGTGGTGCTGGACGAGTATGGCGGTGTCGCGGGGATCGCCACGATGGAAGACATCCTCGAAGAGCTGGTGGGCGAGGTGCAGGACGAGTTCGATATCGACGAGCTGATGCCGATCGAGGCGCGCGAGGGCATGGCCGTGGTGGACGGACTGACCAGCCTCAACGAGCTGATCGAGCGCTTCGGGCCGCCGGACGGCTCGCCGCAGTCTGCCACCATCGGTGGCTATGTGGCCGAGCAGCTTGAGCGTATCCCCGAGAAGGGCGATGTCGTGCGTTTTGGGGAGTACGACGTGATCGTCGAGGAAATGGACGAGATGCGCGTGGCGCGGGTGTGCGTGGTCAAGCGCAACGCAGATGCGCCCGGCACGGCGTCCGATGCGGAGCAGGGCGTGCCGGAAGAGTGACCCTGGCACAAAAAAGCGGCGCGTCCCGTGAGGGGGGCGCGCCGCGCAATCAGCAAGGCGAAACTTACTCGGCGGCGATCTCCGGCAGGGCGCTTGGGTCGCCCACGACCGGCTCGGTGAGCGAGGCGAAGACCCACGCCTGCGCACCATCGTCGGGCAGGGTAATGCGGTACCAGTCGCGCCCGGCGTTGACCCCCTGCACGAACATGAGCTGACCGAAACTGACCACACCCAGGATGTTGCTGCTGGTCGAATCGCGCTCGCGCAGGTTGACCGTTCCCTCGCGCGCGATGATGCGCACAATGACCGGAAGCTCGTCGCGGATCTCGGCGCGCGCGGCCTCAACCGGCTCCCAATCCGTGTGGCGCTCGCTGATGTCCCCCGTGTTGGTCAGGCGCTCCAGGCGACCGGTTCGCAGTTCCTGGCGGTAGATATCCCAGGTGGTGGTGGCCGCTTCCGGGTTGGTATCGCGCAGGTACGCGATCTGAGTCTGGTCCGGACTCCACAGCGGCTCGCGCTCGATGATGCCGGGCGTCTGTGTGATGTTCCGCGCGTGGTTGGTGGGGTTACATTCCGCGTTGTTGAGAATACAGTCCGCCGGCATGACGAATACGTCGGCTGCTTCGCCTTCGGTCGTGTACGCGATCCACTGCCCATCCGGACTCCAGCGCGGCGTCATGCCGACTGCGACGCGCGTCTCGGTCTGCGTCTCGATATCCAGCGCGCGCACTTCCCACCGCACGTCGCTCGTGGTGATGACATAGCGGTTGTAGAGCAGGTATCGCCCGGACGGGTGGAAGGTGACACGCCCGATGTCGTTGTCAAAATCGGTCAGTTGCGTGGTTTCGCCGGTTTCAATGTCAAACAAATACAGGTTGTAATGCTCGCTGGCGCGGTTGGAGTAGAGGACGATGTGCGTCCCGTCGGGACTCCAGCCGCCGACGTAATCCTGATAGGTGCCGTCGTTGGGCACCAGCACACTGGATGTGCCGGACGCCAGGTCGAAAAGATGGATGGTGGCGGTGCGGTCGGGGGCGTGCCAATCGGTGGGCGCGATGCCGCCGCAGATACGCGTATAGGCGATCCACTGCCGGTCGCGGCTCCAGGCGCCGTCGCGCAGCCAGCAGCCGGGTTCGGTTTCTTCGACCAGCAGTGTCCTGTCGGAACCATCGGCCAGCATGGCGTACAGGCCGGTGTCGTCGCCCACGAGCAGGCGGCCAGGGGGGACAGGCAGCCCAGAGTCGTCTTGCGCGCCAACCGGTGCAGGAAGCGCCAGAAGCGCTGTACTGACGAACGCGAGGAGCAGCAGAGCAATCGGGACGCGTTTGAGGACCATAGCACTCTCCAACAAGTGCGGCCAGGCCGGTGTTCTGTGGCAGATGCCGACTCTTTTATGACCCGTCCCGGCACGGATGTCAAGTACGGCCAGGGCGCGGCCAGGCAGCAGTCAGGCAAGCGGCGGGCAGGCGCGCATCTCGGCGAAAACAGGTTGACGGAGCGCCCCGGACGGGGTATTTTTGTGCGGGCATGACACCCGTCACGCAGTCTGGTGAGTTAATTCACTGGAGTGATCGCGCGCGAAGTGGGAAACTCGCACTGTTTGCACCGTGCGCGCCGCGGCACGGCGGCAGGATTGGCCTAACCTCATCGCGCTCGACAGATAGCCACCGCGATTCGGTCCATTGGTTCCATACGGGACAGTACACTGCACAAGTTCAGGAGAGATTTGCATGGCACATAAGTGGGTCTACGCGTTCGAAGAAGGTGACGCGAGCATGCGTAACCTGCTGGGCGGCAAGGGCGCCAACCTGGCCGAGATGACCCGCATCGGGCTTCCGGTTCCGCCTGGCTTTATTGTGACGACCGAGGCATGCAACGCGTATTATGAAAACGGCAACAAGTTCCCCGAAGGAATGTGGGACCAGGTGCTGGAATACCTGGAAGCGCTGGGCAACAAGCTTGGCCGCAAGTTCGGGGACGATTCCAACCCGCTGCTGGTGTCGGTCCGCTCGGGCGCGCGCGTGTCGATGCCCGGCATGATGGACACCATCCTGAACCTGGGCCTGACGCCGGCGGGTGTCGAAACCATGGGCGCCAAGTTCGGTGACATGCGTTTTGCCTGGGACCTGTATCGCCGTCTGATCCAGATGTTCGGCAAGGTCGTCCTCGAAGTTCCGGGCGAGCCGTTCGAGGAGATTATCGCCGAGATTCGCAAAGAAGAAGGGGCCGCCACTGACGCCGGGATCTCGGCGGAAGGCTGGAAGAAGTGCGCCGAGCAGTTCAAGGCGCTGGTCGAGCAGCACACCGGCAAGCCGTTCCCCGAAGATCCGTTCGAGCAGCTCAGCCTGGGCGTCGAGGCGGTCTTCAAGAGCTGGAACAGCAAGCGCGCCACCGACTACCGCAACAACTTTGGCTATCCCCACGACTGGGGCACGGCTGTCAACGTTCAGACGATGGTGTACGGTAACTTCGCCGACGGCAAGAGCGGCACGGGCGTGGCGTTCACGCGCGATCCTTCCACCGGCGAGCGCAAGTTCTACGGGGAATATCTGCTGAACGCCCAGGGCGAGGACGTGGTGTCTGGCGCGCGCACGCCGACCAACGTTGACAAGCTGGCGGAAGAGATCCCCTCAGCCTATCAGGAACTGCTCCAGGTCGCCCGGACGCTTGAGGAGCACCTGCGCGAAATGCAGGACATTGAGTTCACCATCGAATCCGGCAAGCTGTGGATGCTGCAAACGCGCAGTGGCAAGCGGACGGCCAGCGCGGCGGTCAAGATCGCCGTGGATATGGTCAACGAGGGTCTCATCACCAAGGAAGAGGCCGTCGCGCGCATTAACGACGACATGATCGACCAGCTTCTGCACCCGCGCTTCGACCCGAAGGCGTTGGAGCAGGCCAAGCCGCTCGCCAAGGGGTTGAATGCCTCGCCGGGCGCGGCGGTTGGCAAGGTCTATTTCGACGCGGACACGGCCGAGATGAAAGCCAAAGCCGGCGAGCCGGTGATTCTGGTTCGCCCGCTGACCGAGCCGGACGACGTGCACGGGATGCTCGCGGCCCGCGGTATTCTGACCGCCGAAGGCGGCGCGACCAGCCACGCGGCTGTGGTGGCGCGTCAGCTTGGCAAGCCCTGCGTCGCCGGTGCCACGGAGATCAGCATCAACCTGCAGGAGCGCAAGTTCACCGTCAACAGCGTCACCGTGAACGAAGGTGATGTGATTTCGCTCAACGGCGCGACCGGCACTGTCTACCTGGGCGAGCTGCCCGTCGTGGTCCCGGACTTCGAGGAGCAGTACGAGCTGCGCCAGATCCTGGGCTGGGCGGACGACATCCGCCGGCTGATGGTCTGGGCCAACGCGGACACGCCCGATCAGGCGGCGCGCGCTCGCCGCTACGGGGCGCAGGGCATCGGCCTGTGCCGCACCGAGCACATGTTCCTCGGCGAGCGGACCGAGATCTTCCAGAGCTACATTCTGGCGGATACCGACGAGGAGCGTCAGGCGGCGCTCGACAAGATGCTGCCGCTGCAGCGCGAGGACTTCCACGGCATCTTCCGGGCGATGGACGGGCTGCCGGTGGTGATCCGCCTTCTCGACCCGCCGCTGCACGAGTTCCTGCCCAGCCGCGAGGAGCTGATGGTCGAGGTGGCGCTGGGTCGCGAGCGCGGCCAGGATGTCTCGAAGCAGGAAGCGCTGCTGCACAAGGCCAACGAGCTGGCGGAGTTCAACCCGATGCTCGGTCTGCGCGGCGTGCGCCTGGGCATCCTGATGCCCGACGTGAACCGGATGCAGGTCCGCGCGATCTTCGAGGCGGCGTGCGACGCGCTGGCCGAAGGCATCGACGTGCATGCCGAAGTCATGATCCCGCTGACCGCTCACATCAACGAGCTGAAGTACCTGCAGACCGTGCTGGAGAAGGAAGCGCAGCAGGTTATGGCGGAGAAGGGGCGCCAGGTCCCGTACAAGTTCGGGACGATGATCGAGATCCCGCGCGCGGCCATCACCGCGGGTGAGATCGCCACCCTGGCCGAGTTCTTCAGCTTCGGCGCCAACGACCTGACGCAGATGACCTACGGCGTCAGCCGCGACGACGCCGAGCGTCACTTCCTGCTGCAATATGTCGAGCAGGGCATCCTGCCCAAGAATCCGTTCCAGACCATCGACCGGGAAGGCGTGGGCGTGCTGATGCAGATGGCGGTGG
>DYEN01000109.1 GCA_020725705.1 Anaerolinea sp. | reverse complement strand
GTCGAGGTCGGCGGCGGTGGGGAACGCCTGATCGGGCCAGTACGCCTGCGACCAGCCCCACCCCACGATCCACTCGCCCGGCCGGCTGGCGCGCACGCGCTCGGCCACGCGGCGCAGCGCCTCGTCCTTGCTCAGCACCTCGAACACGTCGACTTTCGACAGATTTTCGGCCACGCCTTCCCAGTGAATGTGCGCGTCGGTCAGGCCGGGGATGATGGGGCGCCCCCCGGCGTTGTCAATCGCAGTCTGCGGCCCGGCCAGGGCGCGGATGGTTGCGTCGTCGCCGACCGCCACGATCCGCCCGCCCGCAATCGCCAGGGCACCGGCGTGCGGCTGGGCCGGGTTCAGGGTGATCAGGTGTGCGTTGAGGATGATGCGCTCGATCATGGGCTACCCTCGCACAAGACAGATGTTTTTCAGACCAGACGGGGTGGTTTAGCGCTTGGGCGGCTCGACTTCGACCGCGGCCAGCGCCTCGGCCACTTCCTCAGGCGTGGGCGCGCCCAGAAAGCCGCGCCGCGTGACCGACTTCGCCGCCAGACGCGCCGCCACATCGATCGCACGCCACAGATCGCCAAGCTGGTAGCGGACGATGTGCAACACCGTGGCGAAGATGTCCCCGGCCCCGGTCGGATCAACCTGCTCGGCAGGATAGGCGTCGTAGTGGTGCGGCTCGCCGTGAATGTAGACGGTCCCGCCATGCTCGGCACGAGTCATAAACAGCACCGGCGCCAGCGCAGCGAACTCCGCTTCCAGGCCGGGATCGTGCGCGATGTCTTCGACGCTCAGCACGGCCAGATCGCTGCGCGGCAGCACGCGTGAGGCGGCGTCCCAGCCGATGGGGCGAATTCGCCCGTCCGGCTCGCGGTGGCGCATCCAGCCCTGGGGCGTCACGCACAGCGGCGTCTCGGCGAACAGATCGGCGAAAGCCGGATCCACCTCGTAAGCGATCGGCCCGAAGTGCACCTGGCGGGCGCGGCGCCAGGCCGGGGGCAGCATCGACACGTCCAGCGTGCGCGCGCGGTGGTACATGTACTGCACGCGCCCGTCCGGCCGGTAGATGTTCTCGAAAGTCGTCGTGTGATCGGCGGGGATGCTGACCACGAGCACGCCCGGCGGCAGCTTGGCCAGCAGCGGCTCGTCGGGCGCGGTGCTGGTCAGCAGGGCAACCTTCAGCCCAAACGCCGCCGCCGTGTGCGCGGCATAGGAGACGGTCCCGCCAAGCTGCGGGCCATAGGGGGTGACATCGTGGGTGATGTGCCCAATGAGCAGGTAGTCGGGTACGATCTCGGCGGCCTCTGGCATGAGTCTCCCTGAGCGGCTAGGCCAACAACAACGTGCCGCAACCTCGCAGGTCGCGGCACCGGAACCGGCAGTTTAACCGTTCAACTGCGCCGGCGGGGGATGATCGTTACCTTGCGGTTCTCGCCCTCGCCCACGCTCTCGGTCACCACGTCAGGATGGTCGCGCAGCGTCAGATGCACGATACGGCGCTCATAGGGTGGCATCGGCTCCAGCGAGACGGTGCGCCCCAACTGGATCGCCTGCTCGGCCATGCGGGTCGCCAGCCGCCGCAGGACTTTCTCGCGGCGGGACTTGTAGCCCTCGACATCGAGCACGATGTTGGCGCGGCGTTCAAGATCGCGGCTGGCGATCAGGCGAGTGATGTACTGCAGCGCGGCGAGCGTCTCGCCCCGCCGTCCGATCAGCATCCCCAGGTCGCGCCCGCGAATTTGCAGCACCCACGGTGCCTGCTCGCCGGGCGCCGCTTCCGAGCGGAAGACCACGACCTCGGCGTCAATGTGCATCTTATTGAGCAGCTCTTGCAGCGTCGCGCGGCCCACGCGCGCGTCGTCGTCCAATTCGCTTTCCGGTGCCGGCTCGACGCGCACCTCGTCTTCTTCCGGCTCGGCCACGCGCTCCGGCGCGGCACGTCTGGCGGCGGGGCGCGGAGCGGGTTTGGCCGCTGCCGGCTCAGGCTCGGCAGGGGGTGCTTCGGGGGTCGGGGCCGGGGGCGACTGGTAGCGGGGCGGTGCCGCTGTGGTGAGACGGATCCGCGCCTGGCGCGCGCCCAGGCCGAGGATCCCGCGGCTGGGTTCTTCGAGAATCTCAACAATCACGCTCTCGCGCGAGACGCCAAGCTGCTCCAGGCCGATCTCAATCGCCGCTTCAATGTCGGCGGCAGTCGTTTCTACAGACCGCGTTTCGCTCATAGCACCCCCTTTTGGCGGGTCACGCACTCAACTCTTGGCTTTGCTCTTGCTCTGGCTGCGCTCCAGACGCGTGTCCCGAATCCCGCTGCGCTTGGGTTTGACGATGGGCGCGGCGCTGCTAGGGCTTGGTTTGGGCAGCGGTTTCTTGTCCCGCGCCTGCCGCTTCTGCTGAGCGCGCGCCGCCTTGCCCGCGCCGCGTTTGGGTTTGGCTTCGACCGCACCCTCGGCCACCTCGTCCGCCACCGGGTCCGCCTCGGCCACCCGGGGCAGCCCTTTCGCCTCAGCCTCGGCGGGGGCGCGCCCCGACATGGACTGCCAGCCGAACCTGTTCATCAACGCGTATTGCGCAATCCCGATCAGGTTCGAGGCGATGAAGTAGATCGACAGGCCGGACGCAAACGACAGCGAGAAGAAACCGAACATCAGCGGCATGATGGTCATCATCTGGCGCGACATCGCCGCTGCCTGATCAGACTTCTCACTGCCGCCGCTCGACGAGGGCGCCGGCATCAGTAGCTTCTGCTGCAGCCAGGTCGTCACCACCACCAGCACCGGCAGCACATACAGCGGATCCGGCACGGCCAGGTTCAGCCACAGGAACTTGTTCTGCAGCGGGACTTCCGAGGCCAGCGCCGGGACCCACAGGCGCCCCGACAGATCGAGCAGCTCCAGCGGGGTTGCGGCCAGCGTGGCCACAATCGCCCGGTAGAGGCCGATCAGGATCGGGAATTGGATCAAGAGGGGCAGACAGCCGGCCAGCGGGTTGACGCCGTACTGGCGGTACAGCTCCATCTGCGCCTGGGCCGCTTTTTCGCGGTCGTTCTTGTACTTCTCCTGGATGCGCTTCAGTTCGGGCTGAAGCTCCTGCATGGCCTTGGTCGAACGCTGCTGCTTGAGTGTCAGCGGCATAGTCGCCAGGCGCACCAGAATGGTAAAGACCACAATCGCCAGCACGACGTTGCCACCCAGGATCTTGTACAAGAACAGCAGGATGGTGATAAACGGGTTGATGATCAGATCAAACATAGCTGGGCGCCTTCACACTCATCGACGGGACGCGGCAACCGGGCCTACTTGTCCGCATAGGTCCAGTCGCGCTCACCGGTCACCACGTTCAGGGCGACGATCAGATTTTCGCGATTATCGGTGCCCGCGACGACTGTCACCGGCCCATTTTCGTCCTCAGCCGGCACACTGACCAGCTCGGTAAGGACTTTGCCTTCCACGTGCTTTTTCCACGCTTCCGCGCCGCTGGCGCGGTTCACCGCGTAAATATACCCATCGCGCGCCCCGACGATCACCAGATCGTCGGCCACCAGCGGCGTTCCGCGAATTGCCTCGTGCGTCAGGTTCACTTTCCAGTTCTGGCTGAAACCGTCGTCGCCGATCGTGACAGCGTACAGGTTGCCGCCCAGATCGCCGATAAAGAGCTGGTCGTCGGCCAGCGCGGGGCTGCTCCAGACCCATTCTTCCGTCTGGAAACGCCCGGCGACGCGCCCTTCAACCACATCCACCGCGGCCACGCCCGCACCAAATGTACCGACGTAAACGCGCTGGCGATCCGCGTCGTAGAGCATATCACCCGGCGCGGCGCCGCCCAGGTTGACGCTCCAGAACAGATCGCCCGTCGCAGGGTCAAGCGCGTAAAGCTTATGGTCGAGCGAGGTGACCAGCAGCATCGGCTCCCCACGAGGGCTGCTCTCGGCGTCCAGGTAGAGCGGCGTACCCCAAACGCCATGGCCTGTCTCGAAGGTCCACACGCGCGAAGCATCCCCGCGAGCGACGGCCACAACATTGCGGCTGCCCAGGCCGAAGAACGCCAGTTCCGGGCTGAGCGCGACCCCGCTGATCACCCGGTCGGCCGGGTCGGGCGACAGCGGGCCGATGAGCGTTTTGCGCTCCGGCTCATAGATCCACTGGCGCGCGCCGGTCTCAGCGTCGATGGCGTGCAGACGCCCCTTGTAGTCGCCCACGTAGACGCTGCCGTTATCGGCCACCGGCACGGCAAAGAACTGCGCGTCGCGGTTCTCGCTGTCCGGATATTCCCACAGCACCGCCCCGCTCTCCGCGTTGAGCGCCACCACGCTCCGGTCGTAGGCCACGTAGATCGTTTCGCCGCTTTGGCTGGAGCTGACGCCGGCCCAACTGCCGCCCGCCACCCCGCCGCAGGCCGTGAGCGCCACGGCCAGCAACAGCAGAACCCCCAACCGCAGACGGGGGCGTACGTTGTTCGAGGGGAAGATATTCAAGACGGTTTCCCTGACACTCATACTTGCTTGCAGACCGCTTCACGGGACCGGATCATAGCCGCCCGGCCCCAGCGGATGACAGCGGCCAATTCGCTTCAGCCCCAGCCAGCCGCCCCGGATCAGGCCGTACTTCTCGATCGCCTGATAGGTGTACTGCGAGCAGCTCGGATCATAGCGGCAGCTTGGCGGCAGCATCCGCGATATGGTGCGCTGGTATATGCGAATGGCCAACAGACCCACTGCTTTCATGGCGCATCATCCTTGGGCGCGTTTGGGTACAGCCCTGCCCGCTGCAAGCAGCTTACCACGGCTGCCCGAACCGCCGCCAGATCTTGCCCGGCGATTGCCTCTCGCGCGATGAACACGATGTCATATCCCTGGGCCAGCGCCGGATGAGCCTGCCGGACCGCCTCTCGCAGCAAGCGCCGGATTCGATTCCGCTGGACCGCATTCCCCAACCGCTTGCCGATTATAAACCCATAGCGATTGTGAGGGAGAGCATTGGGCGCGGCGCTCATGATCACGCAGGGATGGCGCCAGGCCTGCCCGGATGTGCGGAGACGTGCGAAATCCTCTTTGCGGCGCAGGCGCAAGGGGCGCTGCATGGCGGCAGGCTCACGGGCTGAGGCTAGTCGCTCTTCCAGTTGATCTTCTTGACGTGGTTGTTCATCGTCGGCGTGAGCACCTTGCGGCCCTTGGCGCGGCGCGCCTTGAGCACCTGACGCCCAACGCGCGTGCGCATCCGCTGGCGGAACCCGTGCACGCGGACCCGACGACGCCGCTTTGGTTGATACGTACGCTTTGGCATGGATGCGATCCTTCTTTCAAAAAACGCGCACAGGGCGCGGGTTCGACCAGGAAGCCGGTCACTCGGTCCGGCGCGGCCCGCCGATCAGGTCCGGATTGGCGCTGCGCGGGCCGGCGATCGTGCGGTCAAGGACGGCAAGTATAGCGTATGGCCCCTGGCCGGTCAAGCGTGCATTGGCGGCGCGGGGCGGGGTCCATCACCGCTCACCGGCGCCCGTTGAGCACGTGGCGCAGACGCCATTCCAACTCGCTGAGCATGATCGCCGTCGCGCCCCAGACCCGATAGCCCTGCACATCATACCAGGGCACGCGCAGGCTGTAGCCCTCAAACGGCCAGTCTTCAACATGCTTGCGCGCCTCGTCCAGCAACCCGCCAAGCGGAAACTCCAGCACCTCAACCACTTCATCCGCCTGTGGCTGCCAGCGAGGCCGCCCCGCCAGCGTGCCCACAAAAGGCGTGACCTCGAAATCGCTCGGCGGGATGTAGAGCGGCGCCAGCCGGCCTATGATCTGCACCGCCGCCTCAACGCCCAGCTCCTCACGCGCCTCGCGCAGCGCGGTTTCCAGCGGAGTCTCGCCCGGCTCCTGCGCGCCACCCGGCAGGCCGATCTGCCCGCTGTGGACGTCGCCCGGGTGCTCGGCGCGGCGGATCAGCGGAAAGGCCAGCCCGTCATCACCCGGATAGAGCAACACGATCACGCTGGCCCGGTGCGGCTGGCCGGGGCGGTTCTGCGGGCGGCGCAGCACGCGCGGCTGCGGTGCCATGCGACGCTGTGCTTCCAGCGGGTCGAAGCCGTCCAGGACCAGCGCCGCCCGCACGTCGTCGAGCGAGACCGGCACGGTCATGCCCGGTACCAGGCCCGCCGCTTGCGCAAGGAAATGCCCGCGTCGGTCTCGTCCCGCTGCGTGGTCCGCACCCGCCCGCGCGGGTCAATATGAATCTGCCCGGCCTGTTGCAGGCGCGCGAACTCTTCCGGCGTGATGTCCGGCGCCGGCTCGCCGCCGAGCCGCTCCAGGCGCGACACCAGATCATCCTGGGCCGTCCCGGTGGGCGTCTCGGCGGTCACCTTCGGCGGCTCGGCACCGGGCGCGGCCTGGTCCGGCGGGGGGGGTGAGCTTACCGGCTCGCTGTCGGGAACCGGTTCATCGGGAGTTGGGGTGTTGGGAGTCAGATCATCGGTCATCAGCGTTTTCTTCCTCGCTTGTCTGGCTGCTCCGGCTGTGCGGCGCGTCTTCCGCGGCGCGCGCCGGATCGTCCTCAAACGACACGCCGCCGAGCGCGGCCAGGTCGTCCAGCGAGACCGCGCGGGCGGCGGTATGCGGCTTGCGACAGCCGCACACCAGGCAGTCCGGGTTGCAGGGCACGGTCACCCACTCGGCGCCGTAGGGCGGAGTGATGCGGCCCTCGTAGATTTCAAGCTGGCGGTTGGCGAGGATCACCGTGTTACCCGGCATCTCGCGATAGGCTTCGGTGTCTTCCAGCAGCGCGTTGAGCGCCAGATCGGCCTGCGTCGCGGCGATGCGCACCACATGGATCCACAGTCCCGGCTCGGCGGCGAGCGTGCCATCCGGCCCGATCATGCCGTAGTCCAGTTCGGCCACGTCGCCCACCGGCTCGGCCAGCCCCTCGCGCAGATGCTCGGCCCAGCAGGCATAGCACGGCCCTTCGTCCGGGCGGATGACACACACATCCCCGCCCTCGCCGCGCTCGTAGACCCCGGCATAGACCGCCGTCCGCCCCGCCGCCAGACACGCCTGGTTGATGGCGTACTTCGGCCCTTCAGCATCAACGCCCACCACAACCAGATCCATCTGGGCCAGCTTCTCCAGGTGATTCTCGATCCGCCCGTGAATAGCTTCGACGCTGGCGGCCGGGTTGCGCTGGTGGATCAAGTTGGCGACGGCAGCGGCCTTCGAGCGACCGAGATCGCGGCGGTCGGCGGCGTGACGCACGATGTTCGCCGGCTCCAGCACGTCGTCATCGATCAGGATGAAGCGACCCACGCCGCTCATCGCCAGCGCCACCGCAGCAAAGCTACCGCCCGACCCCAGGCCGATCACGCCCACGGTGCGCTCGCGCAGATAGGCCAGCACACCCTGCCCCAGCAGCCGCTCGACGCGATCCCAGCTCATCTCCCGCCGTCCTTTTTCTGCGCCTGCCATTCCGTTTCCTCAAAGTGCCGCGCCAGCTCCACCAGCGTGCGCTTGCTGTCCCTCTACCAGGTAGGCATTTCGGTCAGCAACAGCGGGCGCGAGGCGGCGTAAAGCTGCTCGAACTGATCTTCGCCCTCGGCCACGCTCACCAGCGGGGCGATGCGCAGTGCGGGCTTCTCATAAGGATAGTCGGCGGACGTGATCAGCAGCAGGACGTGGGTCGCGCTTTCCTTGTGAACCGCGAAGCAGATCTCATAGGGCGGGCGCCCGTCGGCATCCCAGCGCACCACGTCCACGGTGTAGCCGTCATCGATCAGCAGACGGTATTCCTGGTCGAAGCGGTGCGGGTGCGCCAGATGCCACGCCAGGGAGGGCAGGCCCGGCAGGCGCTCGTCCTCCCAAACCACCGGTGTAACCGGCACGAACTTCTTCTTACGCCGGCTCATGTACCAGAAGTCGATACGAACTTCCCACCCCGCCGCTTCGTCGCGCAGCACGATCGCGTTGGGCGGCAGCGGCGGCTTGCCGGGCTGCGGCGCGGCCTCGCCCGCCGGCTCCCGGCCTTCGACGGCGGGCGCGGCAGGCTCAACCGGCTCCGGCGTGAGCGGGTAAAGCGTGACGATCGGCACGACAAGCTGCTCGATCGGCGTCTCGCGGTCTTCGATCATGCGACGCGCAGTGGCCGCGTCTCCACCCGAGGGCGCGACCATGTCGCCCGGCTGCTTGTGCCAGTCGCCGACGTGCGCCAGCGGCACGTCCCATTTGCCCGCCAGCGCGTTCCCATATGAAGCGCGGCGCAGCTCGCGGAACGCTTCCCAGTTGACGTACAGCCAGTGAAAGACATCGCCCTGCCAGTCGTCCCCCTGCTCGAACATGCCCCACTCGCGGACGGCCCGCTCACCGGGGCTGATCGTGTCGAGGATGTAGATATCCGGCTCGGGGCGCCCCTGCTGCGGGACCACCAGGCCGATCATGGCCTCGCCGGTTTCCGGCTCCGGATAGAGGAGCGCGCCGCGCTTGATCTTCTCGATCACGCGCTGGGCAACGATGACGCGGGGCGCATCACGCGGCAGATCGCGCCCGGTGTCATTCGTCGGGTCATCCATCACCATCGCAACCTCCTCCTGCGCCGGTCATCCTTCACCGGCGGCATTCGTTCTTCCACACCCGGCCAGACTCCGGTTGCCCGCCAGGTGTAATAGGCATACAGCCACTGGATCGCCCAGCCCGCGACGGTCACCGCGGTGGATGTGCTGGGGTTCCAGCCATAGGTCACGCCGTCCTTCGGGTTGAACAGGCAAAGCTGCCCGTCCTCATACTGGTGCTTCTCGCTGTACACGCTCGGCTTGAGGACGTACGCCTCCGCCGGGCGGTTGGGGTAATCCTCAGGGTACACGATCTTGAGGGTGTGAACGCGCTGCGGAATCCCGGCCAGGTTGATCTCAACGTCCCCGATCCAGTACAGCAGATCGCGCTTGGGCACCACCAGGCGGAACGTGTCCGCAAACGTGGCACGCATCATCTCCACCTCCAACCGCAGACGGTTGGAGACGCGCTCGCGCGTTCCCCACCAGGCTTCTTTCGCCATGCTTTGAGTCGTCCTCCACATCCATCTCCCGCCGATCCGCCGGCAGGTCAGCGCCGGTCAAACCGCGCCCGCACCGGGGGCTGCTCCTCCTGATCGGCCAACAGTTCAGACAGGCTGACCGCCTGACGCTGGCGCGCGGCCAGGGCCTGCTGTAGCGCGTCGGACAGCTCGCCATCGCTGGCAATGTAGCGCTGGATCGCGCCCCCACCGACCGGCTGCCAGCCGAAGCGGTGCACCGCCAGCAGGGTGTCGCCGGCCAGCAGGCGCAGCGTCCACTCGCCGTGCGAGATGCCCTTCCCTTCCAGCGGCAGCCAGGTGCCGGGCACAATCGTATTGCGCCCGCCGTCCAGATCGTACTGCGCCTCGTCCGCGTAGCGCAGCCGCCCCTCGCCGTCGATCAACTCGAAGCGCACCTCGCCGCTCGCCGGATAGGGCAGAAGCAGGTCGGCGAACGGCCGCAGGTAGCGCGTGTCCATCAGGACGGCTCCGCCGCGCACCAGCTTCGGCTCGTTGGCGTGTCGGTACGCCAGCAGGCCAAGGTCGGCCACCTGCACGTACTCGCTGCCGCCCTCATAGCCCGCGCGCGCCATCGCCCGCCGGGCTGCCTCGGAGATCTGCACCTGCTGGCGCCGCCGGGTGCGGCGAGCGCTCGCCTCCTGTACAGCCGCGCCGCCGGACGACGTGTAAAAGACAAACAGCAGCACCAGGAACAAGAAAATGAACGCCAGAAAGATCAGGCCATCCATAGCGCCCATCTCACCCGCATCGTCATCCCTCGCGGCGCTGGCGGCTCTGCTGGCGCAGCAGCTCTTCCAGGCTCAGCGGGAGCGAGACGTCTTCTTCGTCTTCGCTGCGCCAGACGCGCTCGCGCAGCTCGCCATCGGCGGCCATCTGGCGGCGGCGCATCGCCAGCGAGGGCGTCAGGCTGAAGGAGTGAATCCCCAGCATCCCGCCATCGACCTCGAAGTGGACGGTCCACGCGCCGGGCTGAAGCGTGCCCTGCTGGTTACGGCGGATCGGCAGCCGGTAATCGGGCAGGATGGCGTTTTCGCCGGGCTGAAGCCACTTGTCCGCCTCGTAGATGTACTGCGGCTTGCCGCTCTCGTCGCGCAGCTCGAAGCGCACGCGCCCCACGCGGTTCGCCAGCGATTCGGGCACGTAGATCGTGGCAAAGGGGCGGATCCCGTCGTCGTCAAGCGAGATGAAGCGCCCGCGCCGCAGTGCCAGGCCGTCCGGCCGGGGTTCGTCGACGATCAGGCCGATGTCGAGCAAGCGCACCACGGCGTCATAGCGCGGGTGCGACCGGGCGCGAGCCATCGCCTCGCGCGCGACCTCGGACGGTTCGAGCGCGGGCGCCCGGCGCTGCGGGAGCGCCTCGACCAGCGTGCCGATATCCACACCGCGCGCGATCGCCGCCACCAGCACCAGATAGGCCAGCAACAGCCCCGCGCCAACCAGGGTTGGCACGTTGCCCGCGACCAGCGTCAGCGCCAGCGCCAGCCCGACGATCACCAGCCAAACCAGCGTGCCGCGATGACTTTGTCCGAACATGCTCTTCCCCTTCGCTTCGCCCCGATGATACCACGCCGCGCCGGGGGCAGCCGTTGGTTATCCTCCAGCCGGGTCCGATCTTACCGCATTCTCAGCCCATTTCACGGCCTCACTTCTCAAATTCTCTACGCAGCCACCCGCGACAAGTTGCAGCCACGCCGGCCCTGGCAGCCCGCCGCGCCAGAGGGTATTGTTAGAGTATCGAATTCTATTTATCCAGGTGATGGCGGCACAGAAACGCTCATGACTCTACCGACGCAGATCTCCGACCTCACCCCGGCCGAGCGCCAGCGCTATGCCCGCCACCTGATCCTGCCGCAGGTCGGCGCGGACGGGCAGCGGAAGCTGAAGCAAGCGCGCGTGCTGATCATCGGCACGGGCGGCCTGGGCAGCCCTGCGGCGCTCTACCTCGCCGCGGCAGGGATCGGCCACCTGGGGCTGGTCGATTACGATGTGGTGGATATCAGCAATCTCCAGCGGCAGGTCATCCACGGCGAGAGCACCCTCGGCGTGCCGAAGGTCGAGTCCGCGGCGCGGCGGCTGCGCGACCTCAACCCGCACGTGACGGTCGAGGTGCATCACGAGCCGCTCACCCGCCACAACGCGCTGGACCTGATCGCCCGCTACGACGTGGTGATCGACGGGACGGACAACTTCCCGACGCGCTACCTGGCGAACGATGCCTGCGTGATGGTGGGCAAGCCGCTCGTCTACGGCAGCGTCTTCCGCTTCGAGGGACAGGCCAGTGTCTTCGGGCTGAAAGACGGGCCGTGCTACCGCTGTCTGTTGCCCGAGCCGCCCCCGCCGGGCAGCGTGCCGAGCTGTGCTGAGGCGGGCGTGCTGGGCGTGCTTCCCGGCACGATCGGCACGATCCAGGCCACCGAGGCGCTCAAGCTGATCTTAGGTGTGGGGGAACCGCTGGCCGGGCGGCTATTGCTCTACGACGCGCTGGAGATGACGTTCGACACCATCCGCCTGCCCAAACGCGCGAACTGCCCGGTCTGCGGCGAGCACCCCACCATCACCGAGCTGATCGACTACGAGGCGTTCTGCGGCGCGCCGGGTCACCCGCCGATCGACCCGCCCGTCGCCGATCCATCCGCGCCCGAACAGACCCCGCGCCAGATCAAGGCCCGGCTAGATGCAGGCGAGCCATTGCTGTTGCTCGACGTGCGCGAGCCGTTCGAGCTTCAGCTCAGCCGGGTCGACGGGGCGCTCAACATCCCCATGAGCCAGATGGCGGAGCGGTGGAGCGAGATCCCGCGCGACCGCCCGGTCGTGGTCTTTTGCCACACGGGGGTGCGCAGCGCCAATTTGATCGACGCACTGCGCGAGGTGGGCTACACTAACCTGATCAATCTGGTGGGCGGCATCGACGCCTGGTCGCGCGAGGTGGATCCCAGTGTCCCGCGCTACTGAGCCGGGGCAGCGAAGAACAGCAAGAGACGGCAAAAGACAGCAAAAGACGGCTACGCGAAGCGGGAATGGTGCCGGGCGTAGCCGTCTCCGTTGGTCACGTGCGTGCCGCTCTTTAACTGCTCTCGTCCAGCGCCGCCTGAGCATAGTCGCGCAGGTTATCTTCCGGCAGCATCAGCGTCACGCCCGCATTGGTCAGGCGTTCCTGGCGAGTCTTGGCGCGGCTGAGCAGGCGGCGTGCCTCGGTGTCATCCGGCAGCCGTTCGACCGCCGCCTCAAGAAGCTGGACCACGCGGTTCAACTGGACCGTGTCGTGCATCAACATGCGCGCCAGCGCCAGCATACTGGTGCCGATTGCTTCTTGGTCGTCTAGCTCGAAGGCCAGATGCAGCGCGTGGCGGTAGGCCGACTGCGCGCCCGCGTAATCACCGCTTTCTTCCAGGACGCTGCCCAGCCGCGAGAGAACCGCGAACGTCTGCGCTCGGTCACCGGCGGCGCGGGCCAGTGCGACCGCCCGGCGATATGCCCGGCGCGCTGCCAGCCAGTCAAGCTGGGCCGCGTGCGCCTCGCCCAGCTTGTCGAGCGCCTGGCCGAGCAGATCGATACGCTCCACGCGTTCAAAAATCGGGACGGCCTGATCCAGCACGGCGATCGCGTCCGGAATGCGACCGGCGTCGAGGTACAGCTCGCCCAGCTTATCCAGCGCCTGACCGATCTCAAGCCAGGCTTCGCCGGGTCGCAAGGCGCGGATCGCCTCTTGAAACGCCAGTTCAGCGCCTTCGGTCCGCCCAAGCTGCATCTGCAGCTCGCCCAGCAAGATCAACAGCTTACCTTCACGCTGCGGGTCGTCCAGCTCTTCGGCCAGCGCCATCCCGCGATCGACGTAGTCGAGCACGCCCTGATAGTCGGCCCGCTCCAGGCTGAGCGCGGCGAGTGCTTCCAGGGCGGCCAGCTCGTCGGCGATGTCGCCGTTGGCGTGAAAGGCGTCCGCCGCCTGGGCGTAATACTCAATAGCGTGCTCGGTGTCGCGCGCCTCAGCAGCGCGCTGCGCCAGCTCGCGCAGCCGGGACGGATCATCCGCAACGGCAGCAGCCTCGGTAGCGGGAGCGATCTGCTCTTCCGGCATCGAGGGCGGCGCCGCCGGGGCCGGCGGAGCGGCTGGCTCCGGCGCCGGTTCTTCATGCCACTCCTCGACCGGCTCGCTGGCGGCCTGTTCCAGCACTGCCGTCAGGTTGTCGATCGCGGCGTCGGCCTCGTCGAGCGGCTCCAGATCGGTCGAGTAGTCCGGACCGGCAGGCACGGTGTCCTGCTCACCCCACTCTGCATCGACAGGCAGTTCCGCCCCGGCCGGCGGAGTCGCTTCGGGTTCCGCTCCGGACTCGGCCATCGGCGCGGCCTCGCCGGCGGGCAGTGCATCTTGCGGGGGTGGAGCGGGCGGCGGGGCTGCCTGATCGGCTTCCAGCTCGTCCGGTTCCTCGTCCTCAATCTGCTCGTCGGCCCAGGCCAGCAGCGGGACGCTGGCCGCCTGCGGTTCGTCCACCAGATGCCAGAGCCATTTCAGCTCGATCGTGAAACCACGGGCGCTGGCGAAATCGTCCGAGTGAGACGGGTCCAGCCGCAGGACCAGCTCCTCAAGCTGGTCGGTGCGGCCGTGACGGGCCGCATAGCGCGCGGCAGCCAGCACCGACCCTATCTCGGCGGCCAGCCGGTCGTGATTGGCGGCTTCGTTGGTGCCGGTCTGGCGCTTGACATAGCGCACCAGGCCGTCCAGATGCCGTGCCCGGATCGCCTCAAGCTGGTTCTTGCTGTGCAGGAAAGCCTTGGCGAAATGGCGCACCAGCTCATGCGCCGTGTAATACGGCTCGCCGTAGACCGTGCTGCTCACCGCGAAGCCGCGTTTCACCAACTGGCGCAGCGCGGGGCGCAGTGTTTCGACAGGCGTTTCGGCCACATCCGCCAGCAGCGCCTCGCTTGCGCCGGCGCCGAAGGTCGTGCCCAACAGCAGAGCGGTACCCTGCAACGCGGGCGGCAACAGGCGATAGGACGCCATGATGATCGCCAGCATGCGGTTGACCGCGCCGCGCGGCAGATCGGGCAGCCGCGCCCGGAATTCGTCGGGCGAGATGCCCGCCGTCGCCAGCGCGCGCCCGGCCACCACAATCCCCAGCGGATAGCCACCGGTGACCTCGGCCACCCGGTTGATCTCGCTCACATCCGCGTCGACATCCGGCCCGGAAACCAGGATCAGCAACGCTTCGGCGTCGTCCCGGCCCAGTGGCCCCACACTGTGTGGAGTCCACGGCCCGCGCCCCCGGTGCGAGTGCGTCAGCAGGACCGGCAGATCGGCGGCGCAGTCTTCCACAAAGGTGCGCGCCGCCGGCAGGTTGACCACGCCGTCGAACACGATCAGCGGGCGGTGATCGTGCAGCAGGTCGCGCACGATCGCGATCTGGGCGTCCCGGTCACTGTCCGGCTGGAGCGCCACGCCGTAGGCGCGCGCCGTGCGGGCCAGCAGCGAGCGCAATGAGTCCTCGGCAAGCTCCAGCCATAGCACCCCGCCGTCGGAGCCGGTGCGTTCAGCGGCAACGGTCGCAGCCAGAGCAGATTTGCCGCTGCCCGGCGCGCCGTGCAGCAGCAGCGCCCGGTTGGCTTTCAGCGCCAGGTGCACCGCCGCCAGATCGGCATCGCGGCCTAAAATCAATTCGGGCGGGCGCACGGGCAGGTGATCTGGATCGCGCAGCGGCGCGTCGTGGGGGACAACAGACGGTTGGCTCATCGAAAACTGCCTTCCCGACCAGGGCGCAAAATCCGGTTTTACGAGCAGTATAGCAGAAGCGGCAGGCTTCGACTAGCGAGGGGGGAATCCGCGCGCCGTGCTCTTACCAGGCGCGGGGCCGCCGGGCGTGCATGCGCGGCGCAGACAACAAGCCCGGCGTCAATTCCGCCGGGCGCAGCACCGTATGAGCCGGACTTGCGAAGCGGTGTCAGCCTTCTTCGGGGGGCGGAACGGGCAGGTCTTCAATGGCGACGTCTTTGTACTTCTCACCCACCTCGACCAGCATCACGGGGATCCCGTCGCGGATCGGGTACTTGTAGCCCGAATCGGGCGAGACCAGCCAGCAGCCATGAACCAGTTCGAGCCGGCCTGGGTCGTCGCCCCGGTCGGTGTAATGCACCGCCACCGGACAGCGCAGCAGTTCCAGCAAGTCCGGGCTGATCGGGGATTCGGACGTGGTTTGCTCGGCCATGGTGCAGTCCTCAAACACCTTCCCTGGTTTCTATGCTCGGGCGCAAGTATAGCCGCGCGAATTGGGCGCGTCAAACTCACTGCCGCGCGCTCGCCCAGGTCAGATCAGAAGCGCCATCGCCTGCGCAACCAGATTCATCCGTTCCAGGCGCGGCAGCCACCCGTTGCGGCAGATGCGCAGGGTGCTGGCCGCCCGGTAGAAGCGCGCCCGATGTGCAAGCGCCTCGCGGTCCCAGCCCGGCGGCAGCGCGTTGAGATACGCCTGCTGCGCGAAGCGGATGATCTCCGCCGCCTCGTCGTCGTTGCCGCCCAGCCGCACGATGCCGTGCGCGACCTCGGCGGTCAGCCGCCCGAGGTCGCTGGCCGGGTCCGCGATCCACATCCGCTCCCAGTCGATGGCGACCAGACCGCCCTCTCCCGGCACAATGAAGTTGCTGGTCGTCGCGTCGCCGTGAATGTGGACGGGCACATAGTCCTGCATCGTCGGGTCCGCCGCCCACCGATCCACCAGCCGGAGCAACGCGCCGGTGACAAGCGGGTTGCCTTCCAGCACGCCCGCCCGCGTCAGGTCGTCGATGTACTTGCGCGCATCCGCGATCTCGTGGCGAAATACGCGCTCGGCGTCCGGTTCCTGGCTGCAACTATGCAGCACGGCGAGCAGGCGTGCCGTCCGGTCCAGGATGGCGAGCAGCAGCCCCGGACGGTTGCGACGGATGGCGATGGCATCTTCCAGCGTCAGCCCGTCGATATACTCCAGAAAAAGCACGTCCCGATAGCGATGCAGCGCGCGCGGCGCCCGGATCGGCCCGTCGCCCAGGCCGAAGGACTGCGCCTGCTGCGTGCGCTGGAACTCGTTGGCAGCATACCGCTCGGCCTGCGCGCTCGAACTCACCTTGGCGCTGTAGAACTTGACCAGCAGCGTCTTTTGCGTCTGCTTTTCGCGGTAGAGATAGACGGCTTTGGACAGGCGAGCCGTTTCCCAGCTTTGGGGCGGGTCCGGCAGATCCCACAGATAGTTCTGAATGTACGCGACCACGGGGTTATCGCCCGGCACATCGAACCAGTCGTTCCACCGGAAAGCGGGCAGGTCTTCGGGCGGCTCAAGCACGTGATCGACAGGCTGGACGACGCTCATAAGCTGCTCCTTTGAACGGCAGGCAACGGGCCAGGGTCATGCGGGACGGGCGTCCTCCCATCTTGGCCAGGATTTTACCGGAACCGCCGGCGGCGCGCCCTTCCGATTCGCCCCAGAAACCGCCGGGTGGCACGTGATCGGCCCGCCGGGTACACTTGAAGCGGTGTGGACGTGCAGCCGGAGACATGAGACATGCCGGTGATCGACTTGCCCGACGGCACGCTGTACTATGCAGAGAAACACGACGTCACGAGCGCCTATCCACCGCTGGTGCTGGTGCATGGCGCGGGCGGCTCGCATCTGGACTGGGCGCCCGATCTCCGGCGGCTGCACGGCGCGCGCGTCATCGCGCTCGACCTGCCCGGCCACGGCAAGTCGAGCGCGCCGGTGCGCGAGACGATCGACGCCTACGCCCGCGATGTGATCGCCCTGCTGGACGCTCTGGCGCTGCCCCCGGCAGTGATTGTGGGGCATAGCATGGGCGGCGCAGTGGCGCAGCAGGTCGCGCTGGATGCTCCGCCGCGCGTCGCCGGGCTGGTGCTGCTCGGCACGGGCAGCAAGCTGCCGGTCGAACCGACCCTGCCGCGCCGTATCGTCGAAGAGCCGGACGCGGTAGTAGACTGGCTGGTCGAATGGTCCTGGCACCCTTCCACCCCGCCGGAAGTCAAGGCCCTGGGGCGCGAGCTGGTCAGCGCGGCCCCACGCGTGGTCGTCAGCGCGGACTACCGCGCCTGCCAGATGTTCGACACGCGCGACCGCCTGGAACAGATCGCCGCCCCGACGCTGGTGATCGGCGCGTCGGACGATCGCATGGTTCCGCTGAAGTTCAGCCAGACGCTGGCCGAACGCATCCCCAACGCCCGGCTGGTCGTCATCGAGAACGCGGGACACATGTTTCCGCTGGAGCGCCCCCGCCAGGTCGCCGGGGCGATTGAGTCGTGGCTGGCGGAGATCGCATGATTAAGGCGCTGCGCTGGCTGGCGGGGATGGCCGTGCGCTGGGGCGGCGCTTCGGCGGCGGCGCGCGTGCTGCACGCCGCGGCGACCACCCTGCCGGAGCGCGCCAACCGCACGGAAACTCAAATCTTCACCGTCACCCCACCGATCACCGTCTATGTGCGCGGCAGCCAATGCCGCGTGACCGTGTCGCGCGGGGCCGATCCGCGCAAGGTCGTGGTGCGGGTGAATCTGGTGCGCGCCTTCGGGCTGGAGCTGGCCGCCGAGCAGGACGAGGCCGGGGTCTATATCGTGGCCCGCCAGAAACCGGTGGTCGGCAGGCTGTCGCGCGCGGAATTCTCGATTGCCGTCCCGGCGGAGACGCACCTGGTCTTCCGTCTGACGCCGGGCGACGTGGTTCTCAACGATCTCGACGGCATGCTCGAGCTGCCTGCCAGCATTCTGGCTCCGGCTGCCGAGGCCGCACCAGGCGAGCCGCCGTCGTGACCGGCTTGCGCTTCCTCTTCCCCACCCTGGAGAACACTGTATGCATCTCACCTTCGAAAAACTGACCGAGCTGACCAAACATCTCTCGGCCACTATCTACCGCGACGCCGTCCCGCTGACCGGGTGGCAGATCGTCGACGGGCTGGGCTATGGCACGCCGCTGCCCCCCGCCGACGACCCCGCCTGGCAGCCCCTGCCGGACGGCGGGCTGTGGTCCGGGCGGCTGCGCTGGGCGTGGATGAAGACCCAGGTGACCACCCCCGAAGCGTTCGCCGGCAGGCCCGCCGTGCTGCGTCTGGCGTTTGAGGCGCTGCCCAACCGGCCGGGAACCGAGATCTTCAGCCCACCCGAGGCGTTGGTGACGGTCAGCGGGGTGGACACGCCCCCCCAGACCATCGACCAGATCCATCACGAAGTCTGGCTCGCGGAGCAGGCGCCGCCCGGTCAGCCGATCGAGATCGTGCTGGATATGTTCGGCGGCAGTTCGATGGAAGCCGGCCACCGGGTACGCTTCCGCCTGGCCGAGCTGGTCTGGGTCGATCGCGAAGTCGAAGGGCTGTACTGGGACGCGCAGGTCGTGCTGACGACCGCTTCCGCGCTGCCCGAAACCGCGCCGGAGCGCAGCGCCTATCTGCGCGCTCTGGATGCGGCGTTTTCCCGGATCGACTGGCGCAACCCGCCCGACGACGCCTTCTGCGCGAGCGTGGCCGAGGCCCGCGCCGCGCTGCGCGCAAGCGTCTTCTCGTCGCAAGACGGCGCCGAGCGGCTGGCGCCGCGACCCCGGGTGCACGCGCTGGGACACGCGCACATCGACGTCGAGTGGCTGTGGACGCTGGACGTGACGCGCGGCAAAGCCGAGCGCACCTTCTCGACCGCGCTGGCGCTGATGGACCGCTTCCCCGGCTATACCTTCACGCAGAGCCAGCCCCAGCTTTACAAGCTGATCGCGCACACGCGCCCCGATATCTACGAACGGATCCGGGCGCGCGTGCGCGAGGGGCGCATCAACGCCACCGGCGCGACTTGGGTCGAGCCGGACACCAACCTACCCGGAGCCGAGGCGCTGGTCCGCCAGTTCCTGTTCGGGATGCGCTACTTCCAGCGCGAACTGGGCGTCCGGCCCGAAGTGCTGTGGCTGCCGGATGTGTTCGGGTACAGCGCCGCGCTGCCCCAGATCATGCGGCTGTGCGGCGTGCGCTATTTCTACACCAGTAAGCTAAGCTGGAATCAGTACACCGACTATCCTTACGACACGTTCTGGTGGGAAGGGCTAGACGGATCGCGTGTGCTGACGCAACTCGCCACCACGCCGGAAGTGCTCAACCCCGCGCCCGGCCAGAACGCGCGCATGACGACCTATGGCGCGCGCATGCAGCCGCTTGAGATCGTGCGGACCTGGGAGCGCTACAAACAGAAGGCGTACAACCACCACCTGCCAATCGCCTACGGCCTGGGCGACGGCGGCGGCGGACCATCGCGCGAGATGGTCGAGCGCGCGGTGCGCATGGCCGACCTGCCCGGCCTGCCCGAAGTGCGCTTCAGCACCGCCGAAGACTTCTTCCACGCGCTGGAAGCGACCGTTCCCGCCGACCTACCGCGCTGGGTGGGCGAGTTGTACTTCCAGATGCACCGCGGGACTTTCACCAGCCAGGCGCGGACCAAACGCTACAACCGCAAGACCGAGGTCGCTCTGCACAGCGCCGAGGCGCTCTGCGCGCTGGCACATCTGCTTGGCGCACCCTATCCGCAAGACGCGCTCAACGCCGCCTGGGAGATCGTGCTGCTCCACCAGTTTCACGACATCCTGCCCGGCAGCAGCATCCGCGAGGTCTATGCCGAGGTCGAAGCGCGCTACGAACAGGCGCTGGCGCTGGCGTACAACGCGCTCGACGACGCGCTCGACGCGATCGCCGCGCGCATCCGTCGCGACGATCCGGGCGCTGCGCCGGGTTTCGCCGTGTTCAACACGCTCGGCACCCCGCTTGGCGGCCCGGTCGAGCTGGAGTTGCCCGGCACGGGGCCGGTCGCCGTGATCGGGCCGGATGGCGAGCGCCTGCCGATCCAGTGGATCGACCAAGACGCCCGCCACGCGCTGATCCTGCCCGCCGAAGTGCCCGCCTACGGCTACACGCGCTACACCGTCGTCCCCGCGCACGGCGACCCGGCGCCCGTCGAGCACCCGGTCGAGGGCACGCCGGACGCGCTCGACAACGGGCTGATCCGCGCCGAGTTCGACGCGCAGGGCCGGCTGGTGCGCGTCTACGATCACGAGCATGGCCGCGAGGTGCTGGCCCCCGGCGAGACCGGCAACCGGCTCTGGGCATATGTCGACCGCCCGCATCACTGGGATGCCTGGGACGTCGAAGCTTACGTGCAGGATCAGGGCTGGCCGGTCGAGCCGGACGGCGCACGGCTGATCGAGGCCGGGCCGCTGCGCGCCACGCTCGAAGTCGGCTACACCTTCAACCGGTCGCGCATCACGCAGCGGATCAGCCTGCTGGGAGGCCAGCGCATGCTGATCTTCGAGACGGATGTGGACTGGCACGAGCGCCACATCCTGCTGCGTGTCCATTTTCCGCTGGCGATCCGCGCCATGAGCACCACCTACGAGATCCAGTTCGGCGCCATCGAGCGGCCCACCCACGCCAACACGCCCTGGGATCAGGCGATGCACGAGGTCCCTGCCCAGCAGTGGGCCGATCTGTCCGAAGCCCGGTACGGCGCGGCGCTGCTCAATGACTGCAAATACGGCTATAGCACGCGCGGCAACAGCCTGACCCTGAGCCTGCTGCGCGCGCCGACATACCCGGATCCCGAAGCCGACCAGGGCGCGCACACCTTCACCTACGCGCTTCTGCCGCACGCGGACGACTGGCGCAACACGGTGATCGAACACGCGCGGCGGTTGAATCACCCGCTGCTCGTCGAGCCGCTTGAGGAAGCTGGCGATCGGGGCGTTGCCGGGCTGCCCGCCGCGCTGGCACTGGTGACGTGCGACGCGCCCGGCGTGCAGATCGACACCGTCAAGCGTGCCGAGGACAGCGGCGACCTGATCGTGCGCGTCTATGAGGCGCACGGCGGGCGCACGGCGGCGGCGCTGCGCTTCGCGGCGCCTATCACCGCCGCCGAAGAAGTCAACCTGCTCGAAGAGCCGCTCGGCGGGGCGGAGTTCGCCGGCGACACGCTGCGCTTCACACTGACGCCCTTCCAGATTCGCTCGTTCCGCGTGGCGCTCGGCCCGCTCAGCTAGGTGCCGGTCCGGATCGATCCTGTCGCCCGAAGGGGGATCGGCTGCGCGCCGGTCCCCCTTCTTTTCCCCTATTGGCCAGCTCACCCTTGCCGGGCAGGCCGCAGTCTGGTATAGAATCTGCGGCGTCCGCCGGCTCGCTGCGCAATCACGCCAGAAGAGCGGCACTTGCCGGCAGCGAGCGAGGGGGG
>DYEN01000108.1 GCA_020725705.1 Anaerolinea sp. | reverse complement strand
TCGATGTGCGCCCGGTCGCCGGCGCCAAGCTGGCTTCTATGCCAGAACGTCAGCGCAGGGAAGTTGGAGCCGCGCAGGTCGATGATCCCTTCCAGCGTCAACGACATGTCGTTGTTATGCACGTAGTCGCCGCTCGGACTATCGGTGAACACCATGGTCGTGATCCCGAAGTCGACGCGGACCTGAGCGGACGAAGTCCGTTCGTAGTATTCGACGACGATCGTGTGCGGGCCAGGATTCAGGGTTACCTCGGCGGTATCAGGATTGTTGGCGTTGTAGCCACGGTCAACCCAGGCATCGATGACCCTGACGCCGTCCACAAAGACGCGGATGCCGTCGTCCGAGCGCGTCTCGATCCGGTATATTGTCGGCTGATCGAACACGTTGATCGTGCGCGTCCAGCGGACCAGGAAGTTATTGACAACGCCATCCAGACCGACCTCGGCTCCGGGGCCGCCGCTGCCCCAGTTGAAATCGATCTCGGGATCCATTCGCGTGCCGCGTAGCTCACCCGAGTCGAAGGCACGGTTTGTGTTGACGTCCTGGTAGTACTGACCGTTCCACGCGCCGGGGCCAAGGGCGCTGCCGCTACCGAGCGCTCGGAAGGTTTCGTAACGCGCCCAGGTCTCGTCGAACACCCAGTAATCGTTCAGGATGTCAACCGTCTCGTTAAAGGGTAGCGTGAACACCGGCTCGATGCCGTTGCGGTCGAGGACGGTGATGTCGTCGATGTACCACCCGTCGGCAACGTCCGAGCCGCGCTCGGCGTACAGGCGGAAGCGGATCTTGACCAGCCTGCCGATGTAGGCGCTCATATCCCACTGGCCGGTCTGCCGGCGGTCCCACGATGATGTGGTCACTGCCGCACCCGTCTTCTCGTAAAAGACGGTCCACGGCGTCCAGGTCCGGCCTCCATCGGACGAGGTGCTCACTTCCATCAGGGCGTAATCGTCGTCCTGCAACTCGAAGCGATCCCAGATGTAGATGGTGGGCTTGACAGCACCGGTGAAGTCGATCGCGCCGCGCAACTCGAGGATGCCGTTCGACTCGTGCTGATAGTTGCCGCCTGGGCTGTCGTGCACGGAGTAGGTGCCGGTCCACGAGTCTGTGTCGATCACATTCCAGCTACCACCCGCGTACCAGCGTCCGAGGCCGCCCTCGAACCCCTCGGTAAAGGGCAGCGTGTAGACCGGCTCGTTGCGCTCCTGGACACAGATGTCATCGATCCACCATCCGTCATCTACCGCGTCGTTCAGCCGCGAGTCGAGCCGGAAGCGAAGCATCAACTCCTGTCCGTTGTAAGACGACAGGTTGATAACCTCGCGGTTCCACGAGCGGACATGATCGTACCCGAAGCTGGGCGCCGAACTCCCGTAGCCGGGTGGACGGCTACCCTGGTTCTTGGTCCAGACGGCGGTCCATGACTGGCCGTAGTTGGTTGAGACCTCAACGTGTAACACTTCACCGGCGGCGATGTCCCACTGGTGCCAGAAGGACAGCTCGGGGTTGGAAGCAGATTTCAGGTCCAGGCGCGGCACAAGCTGCAAGATGCTATCCGCGTTATCTGAATAGTTTGCGCCAGGGCTGTCCGAGAAGAAACGGCTGCCGCTGTACGCCGTCACGCTTTGGCCCTGGTCGGGGTTGGTGTCCGTGCCGTTGACAACTGCCCAGTTGCCCATCGGCAGCCACGACCCGCCGCCCGCCTCCACATTGTCGCACCAGTTGAGGTGTAGCAGCGCGTTCGATCGGTTGCGCAGGCTGAAGTCGTCGATGTACCAGCCGTCGGCGGCCTCGAAGCCGCTGCGTGCGTCCAGCCGGAAGCGGAAGTAGATGGACTGGCCAACGTAGGCATCCAGCGGGATCACGACCTGCGTGTAGGCCCAGTTGGTCGTGCGCGAGGCGAGCGGCCCGCCGGTGAGTGGTGTCCAGGTTAGGCGGCCGTCCGTCGAGACTTCGGCGTAGATGGCAGCGTTGTTGCCCAGTTCGTAGCGGTGCCAGAACACCAGCTCCGGTTCAACCACCGGGTCGCCTTCGAGCCGGTCGTTGTCCAGCACGATGACCCCGTCCAGTTCGAGGATGTTGTTCGAACCAAGCGAATAGTTCGCCCGCGGGCTATCGGACCAGGCGTTGCCGGGGCTGTGGACGTGCTCGTTGGTCCGCGCCCAGGTTCCGCCGGCGTACCAATGCAGTGGCCCTTCCATGTTGTCCGAGAAGCCGACCGTATACTGCCGCTCGGAAAGTTCCTGGACCGAGATGTCGTCGATCCACCAGCCGTCGTTGGTGATATCGGTTGGATTGTGCAGGACAAAGCGTAGCTCGATAACCTGGTTGGCGAAGTTCTGGCCTGTTGCCGGGCCGCTGCCATCCGGGTCGCCGAAATTGGTCAGGTCGAAGGTCTGGCGCGTCCAGCCCAGGTTGGTCTCGTTGGTGTGGATTGCGATATCGGTCCAGTTATTGGTGCCGGCCACCGCTACACCGACGAGGGCGTAGGCGCCGAACCCGATCGCGTAGCGGTCATAGAACTGGAGCTTTGGCTCCACGGCGCCGGTCAGGTCGATCGTGCCGCGCAGGCGCAGAATGCAGTATGAATTCGGCGCGTAGAAATCGTTCGGGCTGTCGGACCAGGCCGTCGGCGCGCTGAAGTAGGCTTCGCTGGAGAGCGTCCAGTTGCAGTCGCCCTCGTCGAGGAGCATGCCGTCCTGAGTGATGAAGACGCTGGCCCGGGCCGTCCAGCCGTTATCGAACAGTTCGACGACGACGTCGTTCGGACCCGCTGCGGCGGTGAAGGTGCGCTCGACCCAGTTATCTTGATCGATATTCCAGTTCCATCCATCGTAGATCAACGAGCCGCCGATCCACACGCGCATGCCGTCATCTTTGCGCAGCCGCAGGATGTACTCTTCGTTGAGCAGGGTTGCCGTGCTGGTGAAACGCGCGTAGAAGTTCCGCGTGACACCCCCGCCAGGGCTGGCGGGCCAAGTGAAGTCGAGCGTGTCGTAGGTCGTCCGCCACTTGCCGCTGCCGGGCGACATCGTGGTCATGTTCGGCAGCCAGCTTACGCCGTCCGTATCGCTGAGGTCCCAGAACTCCGCATCCCAGTCGCTGAGCAGGCCGGTAAAATCGCGCTGCCACCAATCCGGATCGTTGGCCGGGTCTTCAAAGGGATAGCCAAAGCTCTGATCCGGGGGGGTGGGGCTTGGCCCCGGTGTGGGTGTGTTCGAGGGCGTGCGCGACGGCGTGATATCGGTGGCCGTTGGCGATGGCCCGGTGGTGGGTGTGCTGCTGGCCGGCGCAGGTGTGTTCGTGATCAGGAGTGGGTTTTCGGGCGTGAACGATGCGACCGCGGCCACTTGCGTCCAGAAATCATCCGCCGGGAGCGTGTCGCGCGGGACGATGGTGCCGCCCAGCAGGTTATAGACGGCGTTGCTGAACACGTTGCCGACTGCCGGCCCGGTGATCGCCAGCACGGCGATCAGCGCGATTGCGACAAGAGCGAGGATCAGCACATATTCGACCAACGCCTGCCCACCGGATCGGTTGGGGTGGGCGGCGGAGTGCAGACGCTCTTGCGCGGAGCGCTTCTGGAATCGTGTGCGGTCGGACATCCTTGACATCCTCTCCTGAGCCGATCGCGTCGATCAGCCGCCTTGGGGTTCGCGCCGGGCGAGATGCTGGCGTGCACGCCCGGTGCGTGACGCGCGATCACAGGCCGCTTAGGGACCTAATTGTCTCATTTCTAATAGTACCTGACTCTGGCCCCCTCGTGGTTTATGATTTGTAGAGGAGTTGTCGGAAATCATTGACAAATGGCCAGTGACAAACTTGCAAGGCGTCACTGGTCATCTGGCGCCGGGCGTGTTAGCCTCATGCCAGGTTCTAGACACTTCTTGAGAAAGGTAGCTTCTTCACATGACAGCGGCAATTATCGATGGCGCCGCCGTAGCGGCCCGGCTCCGTAGCGAAATCACGCGTGAAGTTGAGCAGATGGTAGCGGCACACGGTGTCCGGCCAGGGCTGGCGACGGTTCTGGTGGGCGACAACCCCGCCTCGCAAACTTATGTGCGCATGAAGCGCAAGGCGTGCGAGGAAGTGGGCATTCAGTCCTTCGGGCACGAACTGCCGGCGGATGCCAGCCAGGAAGAGGTTGAGGGGTTGGTGCGCTCGCTGAACGCCGACCCGGCCATCCATGGCATCCTGGTCCAGCTTCCTCTGCCGGGGCACCTGAATGAAGAGGCCATTCTCAACGCGATCAGCATTGAGAAGGACGTCGACGGTTTTCATCCGGTCAATATCGGAAGGCTGGCGATGAAAGGGCGCGAGCCGTTGTTCATCCCGTGCACCCCGCATGGTGTCATCGTGCTGCTCGAAGAGGCGGGGGCCAAGTTCGAGGGCGCTAACGCGGTCGTGCTGGGGCGCAGCAATATCGTCGGGATGCCGGCTGCGATGCTGCTGGTACATCGCAACGCCACGGTGACGATCTGCCACAGCCGGACCAAAGACCTGCCCGAAGTCTGTCGCCGCGCCGATATCCTGGTGGCAGCGGTAGGCCGCGCCGAGATGGTCAGGGGCGACTGGATCAAGCCGGGCGCGATTGTGATCGACGTTGGGACCAACCGTGTGGACGATCCCGCCGCCAAGCGCGGCTATCGTCTGGTGGGCGACGTGGCTTTCGACGAGGCGAAGGAAGTCGCCGGCGCGATCACACCCGTGCCGGGCGGCGTCGGTCCGATGACGATCGCAATGCTGCTCAAGAACACGCTGCGCGGCGCCGAACTGGCGGTGTCGCAGCTCGCCTAGTGCTGTCGCCAACCACTTGTCCTGACTTTGGCGCTCGTGCTAGACTCTGCGCCGCTTTTCGCGCGCGAAGCCGCGCCTGTGCCCGAAACTGGATAATCGTCTGATGGCTACTCTGCTGGCAAAGAATGCGCTCGTCGTAGTGACGATGGACGACGAGCGCCGCGAGATCCCCACTGGCGCGCTCTACGTGCGCGACGGCGTGATTGAGCAGGTCGGCCCCACGGCAGACCTGCCTCAGACCGCCGATGAGGTCCTGGATCTCGCCGGTCATGTCGTCATTCCCGGCCTGGTCAATACCCACCATCACTTCTACCAGACGCTCACCCGCGCCGTTCCCGGAGCGCAAAACAAAGAGCTGTTTGACTGGCTGGTCACGCTCTACCCGATCTGGGCGCGCATCACGCCCGAGGGAATTCGCGTGAGTGCCAAGCTTGCCGCGGCGGAGCTGGCGCTGTCGGGCTGCACCACGGCCAGCGACCATCTCTATATGTTCCCCAACGGCGCCCGGCTGGACGATGAAATCGAGGCCGTGCAAGAGGTCGGGATTCGGTTCCATGCCAGCCGGGGCAGCATGAGCCTTGGCGAAAGCAAGGGCGGGCTGCCGCCTGACAGCGTGGTCGAGGACGAGGACGTGATTCTGGCCGACTGCCAGCGGGTGATCGAGACGTACCACGACAACAGCCGCTACGCGATGCTGCGCATCACGCTGGCGCCATGCTCGCCCTTCAGCGTCACGCAGGATTTGATGCGAGAGGCCGCTGCGCTGGCGCGCAGCTATCCTGGCGTCCGGCTGCACACACACCTGGCCGAGACCTTGCCTGACGTGCAGTATAGCCTGGAGCAGTTCGGTTTGCTGCCGGGGGATTATGCCGAGGACGTCGGCTGGCTCGGCGAGGATGTGTGGCACGCGCACTGCGTCCATCTCGCGCCGGACGCGATCACGCGCTTCGGGCAAACCGGCACCGGCGTGGCGCACTGCCCCGGCAGCAACGCGCGCTTGGCGAGCGGGATCTCTCCCGTCGTCGAGATGTTGCGCGCGGGTGTACCGGTTGGGCTGGGGGTCGATGGCTCGGCCAGCAACGACAGCTCGCACCTGCTCAATGAAGCGCGTCTGGCCATGCTCTTCCAGCGCGTAAAGGGCGATCCGGCGGCGTTGACCGCGCGCCAGACGCTGGAACTGGCAACACTGGGCGGCGCGCGTGTGCTGGGTCGCGACGACATCGGCGCGCTCAAGCCGGGGATGGCGGCGGACTTCGTTGCCTACGATGTGCGCGGGTTGGAGTTCGCCGGCGCGCTGCACGACCCCGTGGCCGCGCTGCTTTTCTGCACGTCCGCCAACGCCGCCTACAACGTCACCAATGGACGCGTGATCGTGCGCGACGGGCGCCTGACCACGCTGGAAGTCGAGCCGCTGATCGAGCGCCACAATGTTCTGGCGCGTGCACTGGTCAATGGAGATTGACAGGAGCGGGCGGATGGAGACGCTGACCCTCATTCGCGGCGGCGAGGTGGTGCTGCCGCATACCGTCGCTGCCGCCGATCTGCTCGTTCGTGGCGAGGTTATCGCTGCCATTCTCGCGCCCGGCGAAGCTGTCCCCAACGGCGCGCGCGTGATCGACGCCAGCGGATGCCTGGTGTTTCCGGGGGTGGTCGATCCCCATACGCACATTCAGCTTGACACCGGCATCTACCGGACCGCGGATGATTGGGAGATCGGCACGCGGACGGCTGCGTTCGGCGGGGTGACGACCGTGATCGACTTCGCGACGCAGTTCCCCGGCATGACGTTTGAGCAGGCGCTCGAAGCACGGCTGGCGGAGTGCGCCCCGGCGATGATCGATTATGGGCTGCACATGATGGTCACCGAGTTGCCGCGCGACCTGACCGAGGCGCGGCGCTGGCTCGAAGATCTGCGCGACCGGGGCGTGCCGAGCATCAAGCTCTACACCACCTATCGGCCCAACTATTATGCGGACGACGCGGCGCTGCTACACACCTTCCGCGCCATGCCGCACGATATGCTCGCCATGATCCACTGCGAGAACGACGCGCTGGTGACGGACGCGACCGCCCGGCTGGTCGAAGCAGGCAAGACAGGCTGGGCCTATCACGGTCGGGCGCGCCCGCCCGAGGCTGAAGTCGAGGCGATCCGGCGCGTGCTGTATTTGGCACAGGTGGCGGGCGCGGCGGTTTACATCGTGCACAACTCGACAGCGGAGTCGGTGCAGGTGATCGATGCAGCGCGGCGCAGCGGATCGCACCCGCCCGTCTACTGCGAGACATGCCCGCAATACTTCTGGCTGGACGACAGTCGTTACCAGGCGCCCAACGCCGAACACTTCATCCTGCAGCCGCCGCTGCGTCCGGTGGCCTGGCAAGTGGATCTGCTGGCGGTCTGGCCGGTGCTCAGCGCGGTATCAACCGATCACTGCGATTACACTCTGGCGCAAAAGCGCGAGTTCACCGAGTTTACGCGCACGCCGGGTGGTCTGCCGGGGCTGGAAACGTCGTTTGCGCTGACCTACACGTATGGTGTGCACCGGGCGAAGGAACGCCAGCAGGCCGGGGAGCCGGTGCGCCCGATCCCGTTGCCGGAACTGGCCCGGCTGATGTCGGCGGATCCGGCTCGGTTGTTTGGGCTGTTCCCCCGCAAAGGGACGCTGTTGCCGGGCAGCGATGCGGATATCCTGATCTACGATCCCGCGCCAGAAGTCGTGATCCGCGCTGAGGACCAGCATACCATCGCCGGCTACACGCCGTACGAGGGGATCGCGGTGCAGGGGCGGGTCCGGACGGTGCTGAGCCGCGGCGAAGTGCTGGTGGATGATGGGCAGTTCTACGGAACGCCGGGGCGCGGGCGGTTTCTGCGCGGCGCGCCGTTCGCCCCGTGAAAAGTGACTCTGGCAGGTTTGAAATCGCGTGGTATGCTCATGCATTTGCCCCACCCGGTAGCGCTGTGCCACGCGATTCGAGCTGGGTCTTCACGGCAGACAGCCCTGCTGCTATGCCGTTGCTGAGTGTGGTATTTCAGATTGCAGGAGATTGAGACGATGCGAAGCTTTTTGGGGCGTGACATCCTTTCGCTCAAGGAATTCGATCGCCACGAGTACTTCCGGGTTTTTGAAGTTGCGGCGGAGCTAGAACCCTATGCTCGCGATCGTCGCAACGGCGATCTCTTGAAGCACAAGACCCTGGTGACGGCCTTCTACCAGCCAAGCACGCGGACGCGCCTGGCGACGGAAGCGGCCATGCACCGCCTGGGCGGGCACGTGACCGGTTTCTCGGACGCCAAAATGACCCGCGCCGGAGACTTCTATCAGGAAGGCATCCAGGACACGGTCAAGATGCTCGAATACTACGGCGACGTGATCGCGATGCGTCACTATCAGCAGGGCGCGCCGCATGAAGCCGCCATGCACGCCAGCGTCCCGGTCATTAACTGCGGGGACGGCTGGGGCGAGCACCCGACCCAGGTTCTCACAGACCTGTTCACGATCCACCGGATGCGCGGCACGCTCGATGGGCTGACATGGATCCTGATCGGCGATATGCGGATGCGCACGATGCACAGCATCAGCTACGCGCTGAGCAAGTTCGACGCGCAGGTCTACGTGATCTCGCCGGACGAGATGTTCTTCCTGCCGGAGTTCGCCGAGGAAGTGACCGACATGGGTCTGCGCTGGGAGCGCAAGGAGCACATCAATCAGGTCATCGGCGAGGCGGACGTGATCTACATGGAGCCGGTGGTTCAGCCGGACTACACCAAGGCCCGCGAGGAAGCCCGTGAGGATAAGGGCCGTACTCCGGAGAACTATCAGGTCACCAAGAAGCTGCTGTTCGAGCACGCAAAGCCCAACGCGATCGTGCTGCACTCGCTGCCGCGCCAGGACGAACTGTCGACCGATGTCGACAACACGCGCTTCCAACGCTACTGGGTCGAAGCCTACAACGGCGTTTTGACCCGCATGGCGCTGCTGGCCCTGATTCTGGGCGCCATCGAATAGCCTTGACCGCGGCACGGCGTGGAGCCAGCCCGGTGCCCGGCTCCGCGCCCCCTGAGGCTTGACTACACAAGAGGATTGTACAATGCAGACACATCTGATCGGTCGGGACATGATCACGCCCGACGAGTGGACGGACGACGAGATCAACACGATCTTCGAAGTGGCGTTCGATCTCAAGCGCAAGCGGGCACTCGGCGAGCCGCACGCGCTGCTGCGCGACAAAGTGCTGGCGATGTTGTTCTTCTTCTCCAGCACACGCACCCGCGTCAGTTTTGAGGCGGCCATGGCGCAGCTTGGCGGCCACGCCCAGTTTATTGAAAGCCGCACCACCCAGATCGCGCACGGCGACACGGCCAAAGAGATCGGCGAGATCATTGGGCGTTACTGCGATGGGATTGCCATCCGGCAGGTGGATTGGGGCGTCGGCAACAAGTACATCCGCGACGTGGCCGCGGCCAGCCGCGTGCCGGTGCTGAATATGCAGTGCGACTGGTATCATCCCTTCCAGGCGCTGGCGGACATGATGACGATCTTCGAGCGGTTTGGGCGCGACGTGCGCGGCAAGACGCTCAATATGTCCTGGGCGTACGCGTCCAGCTATCAGAAGCCGCTCTCGGTGCCGCAGAGCCTGATCACGCTGGCAACGCGCTTCGGCATGAACGTGCGCCTGACCCATCCGCCGGAATTCAAGCTGATGCCTGAGATCATCGACCTGGCGAAAGACAACGCGCGGCGGTCGGGCGGCAGCTTTGAGATCTACGACGATTTTGACAAGGGGTTCGAGGGCGCGCACGTGGTCTATCCCAAGAGCTGGGGC